>JBQCJS010000239.1:0-5353 GCA_051952485.1 Thermomicrobiales bacterium
GGTGCCCGTCGTCGCATCGGACGGCGTCTCGGTTGCGGTGGGCTCCTCGCCGGACGGCGTTTCGGTAGCAGTAGCCGCCGCCTCCGTGGGGGTCGACGAGCCGGCGGCACCAAGCGTGAAGTCCTGCTCCGTATCCTGCCCGGCCACGACCGTCACCTGCGTGTCGGGAGCCCGCTCGAACTCGGCGGGACCGTCCGTCTGGCGCAGGGTGTACGGCCCGGACGGCACGGTGTAGAAGCCGAGGCGGCCATTGTTCGGGGTCGGGTCGGTCGCGTCGCAGGTCTGCCCGGCGACGGCGCCGGTGTTGTCGAGAATCTCGAAGCAGGTGTTCGGGATCGGGTTGCCCTGGTCGTCCTTCACCTCGACGATCAGGTTGCCGGGATCGCCGTAGCTCGCCTCGATCGTCGGAGTGGCCGTGGGTGTCTCGGCGCCTTCCTCGGTCGCGGTCGGCTCGACCGTCTCGGACGGTTCCTCGGTGACGGTGGGTTCGACCGTCTCCGGCGTCTCGACGGCCTGGGTCGCGGTCGCTTCCTCCGTGGGGGACGGTTCCTCCGTGGCGGTTGCCGTGGCCTCCTCGGTCGGGGTGGCGTTCGACTGGAGCGTCACGGTGAGGTCGCGCTGCTGGTTGGGATCGATCTGCACCTGCTGGTCGGGGGCGAGTTCCGTGCCCGGGTTGGTGTCCGTCTGGTGGAGCGTGTAGGTGCCGGACGGCACGCCGTAGAACCCGATGCGCCCGTTGTTCGGGGTCGGATCGGTGGCGTCGCAGGTCTGCCCGACCTGCTGCCCGTTGCCATCGAGCAGCTGCCAGCATGTATTCGGCACCGGCTGCCCGTTCTCGTCCACGATCGTCACCACGAGGTCGCCCGGCTCCGGGGCCTCGGTCGTGGTTGCGGTCGGCGTCTGGTCTTCCGGCGCGGCGGTCTCGGTCTCCTGGGTGGGCGTCTCGTCACCCGGGATGATGCCGCCCTCCTGGGTCGCGGTGGCTTCCTCCGTGGGCTGGAGGTCCTGCGTCTCGGTCGGCTGGACTTCCTCGGTCGCGGTCGGTTCCTCGGTCGGGGTTTCCGTCGCCGCCGACTGGATGGTCACGCTGTTGTCGCCGGTATTGAGCTGCACATCCTGGTTCGGCGCGGCTTCCTGGCCGGACGGCGGCACGACCTCGACCACGGTGTAGGTGCCCGGGGTGAGTCCCTGCGGGAAGTTCAGCGTCGTGCTGCCACTGCCGTTGTCGCAGCCCTGGTTCACCAGCGAGCCGCCGCTGAGCAGCTGGTAGCAGCCGCCCGGCAACGGATTGCCATTGGCGTCCGTGCGATTGATCGTCAACGTGCCGGCGGTGAAGGTCTGCGTATTGACGATCTGGCCGGACGACGGGTCGATCGTGAGGAGGACGGGCCCGAAGTCGAGGCTGGTCGTCTGTTGCCCGACCACCGGCGTCCCTTCCTGGGCGCCCACCGGCTGCCCGCCCGCCAGCACCTGATAGGGAAAGTCGCCGCCCTGGGAGTTGACGAAGGTGGTGAGCGTGCCGCCCTGCGGCTGCAGGGGGATCTCGCCCTGGTTCGTGGAGAGGGTGTAGGCCTGCGCGGAGGAGGTGACGACGATCTGGTTGGAATGCTGGTCGTACTGGGCGAAGACGGCACTATCGCCATCGTTGATGGTGACCTGCCCCGATCCGCTGTTCAGCCCGCCCGACCCGAAGACGTATTGGTTGCCATCCCCGCCCGTCACCACGATCTGCCAGGCGTAGGTCCCCGGCGAGACCGGAAAGACCCCCTTCCACTGGCCGTCGAAGTTCGTCAGCTGGAACTGGCCGAAGTCCCCGGAGAGCGACACCGCCTGCGGCGACGGGATGACCGTGTTCGATTCCTGCGCGTTCGGGTTGGTCGATTTCGGCGCGCTGGGCGCGGCGGAGACCCCGGAGGTCGCGAGGGGCAGGAACATCCCGGCGATGAGGACGATCACGCTGACCAGGTGGATCAGGCTCGCCCCGGAGAGGACGCCGGCCCGCCGGAGGCGACGGAGCGACCCGGAGGCTGTCTTCCGCGCCGAGGCCAGGCGTCGTCCTGGGACTCGGGAACCGTCGTCTGGGAGCCGGGCCGCGACGTGGGACATGGAACTCCTCCGGGGGCGTGAACGCGAGTCCTGACTGGGCGATCGATCGTGACGGTCCGACAGTGATGGTGCGTGCTGGGCGGATGAGACGGCCGATGGTGCCATTGTCGGGCATAGCGGCCCGGATTGGATAGCTTGGTGTGAAGGCTCGGCGCCGATGGGGCTGTTTCCGGCCCGATCGTTTCGCATGTCATCGACGTTGTCCACGGCTCCACCCTACCACGCGCGAGGGCCGCGTCAACGCAGGCTTCCTCGCCAATCCACGATTCCACCGCCCCGGTTTCGACGGCCTCCCCGGATCGCGAGGACGATCGCCACAACCGATCGTCCCGGACCCGGGGAGGCCAGCGAGAGGCCGGGCATGGAGCAGGGGGGGAGCGCCCGGACCCGCGACAGATGACGAGTCCCTTGCCTCTCGCCCATCACAACGCGCAACCGCCGGGGTTGGTTACAGCGCCCGGCGACGGGTTCCGTCCCGATGGCGCGAACGGTCGCGCGGGGAGCGGACTTGGCGCACAATGGCGGCTGCGACGACGGCCCGCCGATTCATCCCGCACGGGACCAGAAGGAAACGACACGCACCATGTCCTGGATCGTCACGACGGATCATCTCGAACGGCTCGCCATCGGCGCCGGCATCCTCGGGACGGGAGGCGGCGGCAATCCCTACCTCGGGAAGCTCATCGCCCGGCAGTTCGTCAATGCCGGCGCCCGGATCGAGGTCGTCTCCCTCGACGAGGTCCCGGACGATGCCTTCGTCGTCTCGGTCGGTGGCATGGGATCGCCCACCGTCGCCGTCGAGCGCCTGCGTCGCGCGGACGAATCGCTGAAGGCGATGCGCGCGCTGGAGCAGCACCTGGGGCGCCAGTTCACGCACATCGTGCCCAGCGAAATCGGTGGCAGCAATTCCACCATCCCGATGATCGTCGCCGCGCAGGCCGGGTTGCCGGTGATCGACGGCGACGGCCAGGGCCGCGCCTTCCCCGAACTCCAGATGGAGACCTACGTCATCTATGGCATTCCGCCGACGCCCGGCGCGCTCTGCGATCACTTCGGGCAGTCGGTCGTCTTCGACCATGTCCCCGATGGGAAGACCTTCGAACGCTACATGCGGGCCGTGACGATCCAGATGGGCGGCGCGGCCGGCTACGCCTACCCGGCGATGAGCGGCGAGCAGGTGAAGCGGATGGCGATCCCGGGCACGCTCTCGCTCGCGGTGGCGCTGGGCGACGCGGTCCTCGCCGCCCGCGCCCAGCACACCTCGCCGGTGCGGGCGGCGCTGGACGTGACCGGTGGCTGCCAGCTCTTCACCGGCAAGATCGTCGATGTGCAGCGGCGGATGGTGGCCGGCTTCGCGCGCGGCCTGGTGAAGTTCGACGGCTTCGGCGCCCACGACGGCGAGACGCTGGCGATCGACTTCCAGAACGAGAACCTGATCGCCCGCACCGGGAGCGGGGAAACCCTGGCGGTGGTGCCGGACCTGATCTGCCTGATCGACACGGACACCGGCGAGCCGCTGACGACGGAACTCATCCGTTACGGGATGCGGGCGACGGTGATCGGCATCCCCGCCCCGCCCGAACTGCGGACGCCCCGCGCCCTGGAGACGATCGGCCCGGCGGCGTTCGGCTATCCCGATGTCGACTACCGGCCGCTCCCCGGCGCCTACGCGAACGTCACCCGCGAGGCCCGCGTCTCCTGACGATCCGCAGCGGTCACCCGCGCCGGCCGATACCGCTCGATCGTCGCGCGCTCGATGCGATCGACCACGAGCTGCGGCATGCGGTCCGGGGCGACCGTGCGCCGCTCGCCATCCGGCCCCCACGTCCCGGAGAGGCCGCAGGATCCCCAGCCCTTGCCCGCGCCGGTGCAGTTCGCCAGCAGCGACACCATGCGATGGTCCATCGCCCGCGCCCCGAAGTGCAGGTCCAGCCGCCGGATCTCGGACACGTCATACATCGCGGAGCACGCGTAGAGGTCCGCCCCCGCCTCGCACGCCGCCAGGGCGTGGGTCGGATTCGCGGCGTCGAAGCAGACGGCGAGCGCGACCTTCCAGCCGTCGATGTCGAGCGGCTGCGGCGGATACGGTGCGGACTGGAACCAGGCGTCCTCGCTGGCGTGGACGTGCATCTTGGCGACGACCTGCGCCGTCCCGTCCGGGTGATAGACGAACGACGCAATCCGCCCTGCCCCGCTGGCCGACGGATCGCGCCACGCCGCGACGATGACGGCGGTGACGCCTGTCTCCCGGCACGCCTCGGCGACCGGCGCGAGGCGGGGATCGTCTGGCGTCAGCCAGAGCCGGTCGTCGGCGAGCTGGTCGAGGTCGTAGCCGATGGTGGAGAGCTCCGGAAAGACGACGAGCCGGACTCCCGCCGCCGCTGCCTCGCGGATCATGCGGACGGTCGTCGCGACATTGCCCGCGACATCCCCGAACGCCGATTCCATCTGCGCCGCCGCGACAACAAGCAAATCAGTCACAGCCCGTCCTTCTGCGTCGTGAGCATTGCTCCCACTTGCACGTTCAACTCCGGAAGACACTCGGCAATCGTTTGCCAGATCACCTCGTCATCGACATGCTGATATTGATGGACTATCACGTTTCGCAGACTGATCGCCCTCGGCCCATCAGGAATGTCTGCGAACACTTGCGACTCGTGGTGGCGCACCCAGATCAGTGCTTCAGCAGCAATGATGACGAGTCGTTCCACCGCTGCGCGAACCGGCCAGTTGTCTTCCCTGCAGTAACTCACTTCGTCCATATGAACGGTTAGCACACCGATGCGCTCAATTGCTTCGAGGATGTCCTCAAGCCGTTGCAGGAGCCGCTCATCCACGGTAAAGCACCGTTCGGGTCTCCGCCGCTATCCGCAGGAACCTTGGCCTTGATTGAAGTTTCTTGCCATTCATCACCAGATCGACCGGGCGCCCGACCACCTCCGAGAGTTCCCGTTCAAGATCCACGAACCGAGAGATGTAGGGCCCATAGTCGTAATCTTCCGGATAGGTGACGAGGAAATCGATGTCGCTCCGCTCCGGGTCGAAGCGGTCGGTCATCACCGAGCCGAAGACTTCGAGGCGCTCGACTTCGTAGGCACGCGCCAGGGCCACAATGTCGTCCAGGTGCTCGCGGATGATCGTCGGAAGGTCAAGCGAGGTCTCTGCCTGCATCATTCGGTCCCTTCCAGCAACGCCAGACACTCCCGGGCCAGTACCGGAACAAACTCGATCACCGTCATCCAGATCT
>JBQCJS010000240.1:0-3081 GCA_051952485.1 Thermomicrobiales bacterium
CCTCGTTCTTCGTCTCCCGCGTCGATACGCTGGCCGACAAGCAGCTCGATGGCGTGATCGCCGAGGGCGGCGCGAATGCCGATCTCGCCGCCTCGCAGAAGGGCAAGGTCGCCGTCGCCAATGCGCAGCTGGCCTACGAGACATTCCTCCAGCTCTTCAAGGGCGACCGTTTCGCGCCGCTGGCGGCTGCCGGCGCCCAGGTGCAGCGCCCGCTGTGGGCCAGCACCGGCACCAAGAACAAGGCCTACAGCGATGTCCTCTATGTGGAGACGCTGATCGGCCCGGAGACGGTGAACACCGCGCCGGTGCCGACGATCGAGGCCTTCCTCGATCATGGCAAGGTCGCGCGCACCGTCGATGCGGACCTCGCCGGCGCGCACCAGGTGCTGGACGACCTCGCGAAGGTCGGCCTCTCCATCGACCAGATCACCAGCCAGCTGGAGGACGAGGGCATCACGACCTTCATCACCTCCTACGATGGCCTGCTCTCCGATGTCGAGGCCAAGCGCGAGGCACTGGCCGGCGCCGCTGCCGCAAGCTAGGGAGCACGAACGGGGGGCGTCCCAGCTGGACGCCCCTCCGCCCTGCCCGGCACATGCCCCGATTCTCCCCTTCCACCCTGGACATGCGTGGTGAGGCGGGAATCCGGCCATACGCGGGGCAGCCATACCCACGGCCGTCATCCTCGCGTGGATCGGTCACCACGGAACCGTGAACCAGGACCGGGCAAGGACCCGGACATGACTGCTCGCCAGCGGGGTCGGGCAGGGATCGCATGTCATGCATGAAGGAAGCACTACGCGCATGAGCACCTCCACCACCAGGACAGAAGCATCGCAGGAACAGCGACACGTCGGCGTCGTCGGGCTGGCCGTGATGGGCGAGAACCTCGCGCTCAACCTCGAGCGCAACGGGTTCGCCCCCGCCGTCTACAACCGCACCACGGCGGTGACGGAGGCATTCCTGGCCGAGAAGGCGCAGGGAACGTCCATTCTCGGCACCACCACGATCCCGGAGTTCGTGGCCTCGCTGGAGCGCCCCCGCCGCATCCTCCTCATGGTGAAGGCCGGCGCTCCGGTCGATGCCGTGATCCAGGAGCTGGCCGAATACCTGGAGCCGGGCGATATCCTGATCGATGGCGGCAACTCCTTCTTCCAGGACACCGAGCGCCGCTCGCGCGAGGTCGATACCCTCGGCTTCAACTTCGTCGGGATGGGCGTCTCCGGCGGTGAGGAGGGCGCGCTCTGGGGTCCGAGCCTGATGCCGGGCGGTCCGGCGGAGGCCTACAAGGAACTGGAGCCGATGCTGACGGCCATCGCCGCCGTCTCCGATTCCGGCCCCTGCGTCACCCACATCGGCCCCGGCGGCTCCGGCCATTACGTCAAGACGGTCCACAACGGGATCGAATACGGCGACATGGAGCTGATCGCCGAGACCTACGACATCATGCGCAAGGCGCTGGGAATGTCGGCAGGCGAGATCGCCGATGTCTTCGCGCGGTGGAACGAGGGCAAGCTCGATTCCTTCCTGATCGAGGTCACGGAGCGCGTCCTGCGCTATGTCGATCCGGAGACGGACACCCCGCTGGTCGACCACATCCTGGACACGGCGGAGCAGAAGGGTACCGGTCGCTGGACCAGCCAGAGCTCGTACGAACTGGGCACGGCCACCCCGGTCATCAACGCCGCCGTGAATGCCCGCATCCTCTCCTCCATGAAGGCGAAGCGGGTCCGCGCCAGCCAGATCCTGCACGGCCCGGATGCCTCCCAGCTGCCGGAACTGGACAAGCAGGCGACCATCGATGCGCTGGAGAACGCGCTCTACGTGGCGAAGGTCTCCTCCTACGCGCAGGGCATGGCGCTCCTGCAGGCGGCGTCCGACACCTATAGCTGGAACCTCAACCTCTCCGAGATCGCCCGCATCTGGAAGGCCGGCTGCATCATCCGCGCGAAGCTGCTGAACCCGATCATGGAGGCCTTCGCCGGAGGCAAGCAGATCGACAACCTGCTTGTCGATCCCTACTTCGCGGACGAGGTCAACGCGAACATCGGCGGCCTGCGCACCGCGGTGACGATCGCCGCACAGCGCGGCATCCCCGCGCTGGCGCTCAGCACCGCGCTGGGCTACATCGATTCCTACCGCTCGCAGTTCACCTCCGCGAACCTGATCCAGGGGCAGCGCGACTTCTTCGGCGCCCATACCTACCGCCGCCTGGACCAGGATGGCGTCTTTCACACCGAGTGGGGCACCCTCGAAACGCACTAGGCGCGTGCGGTACGCTCCGCGCTTGCCCCGGCGGTCTCGCCGCAGGCGGGCAGGCGTGGAGCGCGGAGCCCCGACCGTCCCCGCGCACTCCCGGCAATGGAGCCGTCGTCCCGGTCGTCGTCCTTTCTCCATTGACCCCGGCCCTCTCCCCCCGTATCCAGGCAGGATTTCGCATGCCGAAGACAGAACTCGAAGTTCAGGACATCCCCACCCAGTACACCCCACCCGAGATGACCGAGGGCGAAGCCGATCACGTCGGTCACCAGTTCGACTTCGGCGAGGAGCTGCACCAGCGGAACACGAATCCGCTGCGTGCCGGCCTCCAGCTGGAGCGCGTGCCCGCTCCCTGCGTGATGGTCATCTTCGGCGTCACCGGCGACCTCACCGCTCGCAAGCTGATGCCGTCGCTCTACGATCTCGCGGTTGGTCATCCCCTGCCGGAAGGCTTCTCCATCGTCGGCGTCTCCCACCGCGACTGGGACGACGAGACTTTCCGCAACGAGATGTACGAAGCCGTGAAGAAGGGCGCCCGCGCGCCCGTGACCGAGGAGGCGTGGAACCTCTTCGCGCAGGGCCTCTTCTACGTGAAGGGCTCCTTCGATTCCGAGGATGTTTACACGGAACTGAAGCAGCGCCTGGACGTGATCGACGAGGAGCGGCGCGCGCACGGCAACCGCCTCTTCTACCTCGCGACCTCGCCGACCTTTTACGGGCCGATCATCCAGCACCTCGGCAAGTCCGGCCTCGCCAAGCGGCAGGACATCTACTACAGCCGCAGCGGCAGCTGGAACCGGATCGTGATCGAGAAGCCGTTCG
>JBQCJS010000241.1:0-9603 GCA_051952485.1 Thermomicrobiales bacterium
GGTCGTTGCCGGTTCCGTAGGGATGGCGGTCACGTCGGGGACCGTCGGCTCGTCCGGCGCGCTCGTCGCGGTGGGATTCGCCTGGGCCACGTCCGATTCGCGTGTCGTCTGGACCGATGGGGCAAGCAACGTCGTCTGCTGGTCGTTGTCATCCCCGCCCTGGCTGCCGAGCAGGCGCGTGAGCACGAACACGCTGAGGATGCCGACCACGAGAACGGCTGCGACGGTCGACCAGGCAGACCCCGGCCCAGGCGCGAAGAATCCCTGGAAGCGTGTCCACGGTGTCTGCGGCTTCTGGACGGTATCGAGCACCACGCGGCGCACGCGCGGGCTGGCCGGCAGGTGGGGAAGGTCGTGCAGCCCCTGGGAGATCGCGGCGGTCTGGCTGGCGAACGCGCGACACTGCGGGCAGGTCGCGAGGTGCGCGTCCAGTTCCCGGGCCACGATCGGGTCCAGTGGCTCGTCCATGCGCGCGGAGATGAGCGATTGGGCTTCGGCGTGATTGATCATGCGCGGCGCTCCTCATCCGGAGTACCGTCCGCCGGTCCCACATAGACCTGGGCAAATGCCTTTCGGGCACGGAAGAGCCGCAACTTCGCGGCATTCTCGGTGATATCCAACGCCTGCGCCGTCTCCGCGAGTGAAAGTCCCTGATAGTGCCGGAGGAGCAGCGCCGCCGCATAGTGCTTCGGCAGCTTGCCCAATGCCTCGTTGACATCCGCCGAGCGGGTCACGCTGCGTTCGATCGATTCCTCGCCGGTTTCCCGGTCGGACAGGAAGGGAAGCCAGCGGATGACCTTGCCCCGGCGCATGTGGCTGATCGCGGTATTGGTCGCGATCCGGTAGAGCCACGCCTTGAAGGCGAGGTCGTTCGATGTCCGTGGCAGGGCCTTGTAGGCCTTGATGAAGGTGTCCTGGGTGAGATCCTCGGCCAGGGCGCGATCGGCAACCATCCGGTGCAGGTAGTTCAGGATCGGTGCATGGTAGTGCTCGAACAGACGGGCAAAGGCATCGGCGTCCCCAGCCCGAGCACGCTCGACGAGAGTAGCGTCGTCGACCGACACGCATCTTCTCCCTGGGATGGTTCCAGGCCCGACAGCAGGCCAGCGCAACGTGATGTCCATCTCGGGAACCATCCTCCTTCCCCCTGACCTTCCAAACGAGCAGGGTGGGGAGGACGTTTCGCGGTGGCGGAATCATCACAGACGGCGGCGTGTCGTCCCACAAGAAACACGGCACGCCGGGGCCAGAATAGCACGGCCCTTCTGCCCCCGGCAGGCGCGGTCCGCGCGCTGTGCCCCGTTGGCGCTGGCACGGCGCGGCGATCGGGCAGCATCCGGACGTTTCACGTGAAACCTCCGGACGCGGAATCCACCCGGGTGGACTGCCGCACGCCGCATGTGCCTGGCGGTCACGCAGGGCTAGGGCGCGGAGGCCGCTTCCAGGGCGAGCGGACCGACATCGTTCGGCCCGCGCGTGGACCAGAGGGCGAGGTTGATCGCCCCGCCGATCAGGATCACCAGCGAGAGGACGTAGACCCACAGCATGAAGGCGATCGCGGAACTGAAGACCCCATAGATCTCGTCCAGGGTGCTGAAGCGTGCGAAGAAGACCTGCAACGCGTAGAGCGAAACCGCGATCGCCAGGACAGTGAAGACCGCTCCCGGCAGGTAGGCACGCAGGGGTGCCCGCACCGCCGGGGCGAACCGGTGGAGCATGGTGACGGCCGCCACCAGGGTGAGTCCGAGCAGCGGCAGCCGCACGGCGGTCGAGAGGCGATACCACGACTCGCTGAGGCCAATGTCCGCCGCGAGTCGCTCGCCGACCGAGGTGCCCAGCACGAAGAAGACCGATCCGAAGCCGATGAGGATTCCCATCGCCGCCGTGAGGGTGAGCGCGGTCAGCTGGACCACGACCGGGTTCCGGTTCTCACGGATGCGGTACGAGGCGTTCAGGCCCAGCATCAGGGAGCGCATCGCCCCGCGCGATGCCCAGATCACCAGCACGCCGGCGATCGACAGGAGGGAGGTCGGGTCGATCGCGAGGGCGCTCTGGATAGGTTGCTGCAGGAAGGCAGTGGTCTCGGGCGGGAAATGGTCGGTCATCCACCGGATGACCGGCTCGGCCGGGTGTTCCTCGTAGCCGGCGAATTCCTGGGTAATCAGGCTGACGAGGGCCGTGATGGTGATCAGCAGCGGCGCGATGCCGAAGAGGACGTTGTAGGCCGCCTGCTGTGCCATGCCGTTCAGGTTGCCGATCCGGACAGTCGTGATGATGTGTTCGACTGTTGCCACCAGCCTGCGAACCATGCGTCTCACCGGCCCCCGACCTCCCCACCGAGTCCACGCCCGGGCAGGGCGTCGCGGATCTTCACTCAGCATTGTGCCACCCTCGCCGGGTGGGGGAAGGAGGCGGCAGGCCATCTGCGACACTGGAGGCACGCTGTCCCGGCGGCACCGGGACCCCGTTGCCGAGAAGGGTCATCCTCCAGCCATGCCATCATCCCATCCACATCCCCCCACATCTCCCGCCGGTCCAGTGCGTCGCATCGTCGTCACCGCGCCAGACAAGGCAGCCGTGGTCCAGGCGGTCCTCGACCAGGTCCTTGCGCGTCCCTCGTCACCAGTCGATGACGCACCGATTCGCCCTCACATGATCGGCTTCCGGAGTGTGGCAGCGGATCTTCCCGCCCTGCTCGCCGCGACGGTCGAGCAGGCGTTCGGCGAGGCCGCCGGCCAGGAAGCTCGCGTCATCGCCGCCGAGGTCTCCGGCGTGATGCCCATCGACGATGGCGTGCGCTGCTGGGGATTCGTCACGGTCGTTCCCGAGCCCGGTGCGTTGGCCATTCCGGCGGTGATCGGCGCGCCGGTGATCTCCCGGGAAGCGGGAGCGTACGTCGCCACGCTGGTCGTCGATCCCGAAGGCGGCGACGCATGACGCGCTTGCATGGTGAGATGGCGTCGCTCGACGCCACCACGGTCGGCATCGACTTCCGGGCGAATACCCTCACGATCAGCGCGCCGATCCCAGTGGTTGAGCCATTCCTGCCGCCCGACGTGGAAGAGGCGAGCTCGGCGACCATCGACATCGGGACGCGCGGACGCCTGCTGGGCATCGACCTGGAGCGGGACGGGCTGCCGCTGCTCGCCGTCGCGATCGCGGAATCGACTCCGGCGGACCTGGCCGTGATGCGTACGGCGCGAGTCCCGATCACCGTCACGGTGGCCAGCGGGACGATCGCGATCACCTTCTCGCGGCACGGCGAGGACTACGACATCTCCTGGCCAAGCGGCAACCAGTGCTGGCGCCGGTCCGCCCCCGGCCCGGACGGCTCGCCCGGTGTGACCTGCGCCGTCGTGACCTCGGATTAGCGCGTGCGCGCGGTGGGCCGGACGCGCGGAGGGTTCGCGCGGCGGGCCGCTGGCCGCGTGACCGCCCCGCCGCCCTGGAGCAGCGCCCGGACCAGCCCCTTCGCCCGGTCGAAGTCCCGCTCGTGGACGAAGATCTCGTGCGAGAAGGTCGCCGAGGACGCCCACGCACCGGCGCCGGGTCCGCCCGGCTTCAGCATCGCGGCGATGCCAGCATCCCGGAGCGTGGCAGCCCACATCAGGGCCTCCGGTTCGTTCGGGGCCGTCGTCAACAGGACAACGGAATCCTCCTGCCGCCGTTCGTCGCTCATGATCTCGTTCCTCCCGGTTGGCTGTCGTCACGGTGAACGTGCTCGGATGGCATCCACGCCACCCGAACGATCCCATCAATCCAGATACGGTATCGGTCGCATGTGGCCTGCCCCGGCGCGGCGCATGGCCGGCGACCTGTCCTGCTCCGGGGATGATAGCGACATTGCGTCCGGCCGTCGCGCCCGGGGGCGACGCGGTAGCTCCTGTCCCCTTGCGTTCTGGATTAGCCATACCTAAAATCTGGCTTGGCACCCGGCTCGGGCGTCCAGGCTCCTCGTGGACAGAGCGCCGCCATGCAGTCCGATCCGTCACCCTCGTCGCCGCCCCATTCCGAGATGGCGGCGTTCAATGAATCGTTCCACACACACGCCACCGACATGCTGGAGGGCGAGCGGCAGGTCTCCTGGCTGCGGCGAATCCTGCCATTCCTGGGACCCGCGTTCATCGCCAGCGTCGCCTACGTCGATCCCGGCAACTTCGCGACCAATATCCAGGCCGGCGCTCAGTTCGGCTACATGCTGGTGTGGGTGATCGTCGCATCGAACCTGATGGCGATCCTGATCCAGACCCTCTCCGCCAAGCTCGGCATCGCGACCGGGAAGAACCTCGCCGAGATCTGCCGCGAACGGTTCCCCCGGCCGGTCGTGCTGGGCATGTGGGGGATCGCCGAACTGGTCGCCATCGCCACCGACCTCGCGGAGTTCATCGGCGCGGCGCTCGGGTTCAACCTCCTCTTCGGAATCCCCCTCTTCCCGGCCGCGATCCTCACCGCGATCACCACCTTCCTCATCCTTGGCCTCCAACGCTACGGCGCGCGGCCGCTGGAAGCGGTCATCACCGCCATGCTGGCGGTGATCGCGATCTGCTACCTGATCGAAACCGTGCTGGAGCGTCCGGACTGGCTGAAGGTGGGAGGCGCCATCGTCCGTCCCCGCTTCGACGGGACCGAAAGCGTGCTCCTGGCCGTGGGCATCCTCGGCGCGACGGTGATGCCGCACGTCATCTACCTGCATTCCGCCCTCACGCAGGACCGCGTGCGGGTCACCGAGCCACGCCTGCAGCGGAAACTCTTCCGGTTCGAGCTGGTCGATGTCGTGCTGGCGATGACCATCGCCGGGGCGGTGAACGCGGCGATGCTGATCATGGCAGCCACCACCTTCTACTACGCCGGCCTCTCCGAAGTGGCCTCGATCGAGGATGCCTACCGCACGCTGGAACCACTGCTCGGGTCGGCGGCGAGTGTCGTCTTCGGCATCTCGTTGCTGGCGGCGGGCCTTTCGTCGTCCACGGTGGGGACGATGGCCGGGCAGGTCATCATGCAGGGCTTCCTGCACTGGAGCATTCCGCTCTGGGTCCGGCGCACGGTCACCATCCTGCCGTCGCTCTTCGTCATCGGCATCGGCCTCGATCCGACCCGCACCCTGGTCGTAAGCCAGGTGGTGCTCTCCTTCGGGATTCCGTTCGCGCTGGTGCCGCTCGTGATGTTCACCCGCAGCCGTGACATCATGGGCGAAACACTCGTCAATCGCCGGCTCACGACCATCGCCGCGACCGCCGTCGCCGCGCTGATCATCGGCCTCAACCTCTTCCTGCTCTGGGGGACGTTCTTCGGATGACCGGCCGCAGGCCGATCGTCCTCACCTGCCGGAGGAACGACGCATGACCGACCTTCCTTCCCCCGCGTCCGATCGCCAGGAAGCGCGACCGCTCCTGCTGGTGCCGCTCGATGGCTCCCGCCTCGCGGAGGCCGTGCTGCCCCACGTCGCCCGCCTCGCGACCGCCCTCGACGCGCGGGTCCTGCTCCTGCACGTCCTGGAGACGGACGCCCCGCGCGAGGTCCACGGCGAGAGCCACCTGGTGGAGGCCGATCCGGCCCATGCGTATCTGGACGAAGCCGCCGCGCGCCTGCGGGATGCCGGGATCGGGGAGATTCTGGAGCACGTCCACGACAACCGGGAACGCGATGTCGCGAAGGCCATCGTGGAGCACGCCAGGGAGTACGATGCCCGGCTGATCGTGCTGGCGAACCACGGCTCGGGCGGCTGGCGCGAGTTCTTCTTCGGGAGCATCGCCCAGCAGGTGATCCGGCATGGACGGCAGTCCGTGGTGGTGATCCCGGTGCGGGAGCGCCTGGATGTGGGCGAGCCGCTTGCCGCCAGCCGGCCACTGGGTCCGGTCGCGCTCGCGTCCAGCACCGGGGGAGGACCGGAACCGGCCTTCGCCGATGTCGCCTGGATCGCCCGGGCGTATGGGGTGGGGGTGCACCTGATCGCAGTCGTGGAGACACTCGGCTCGATGAGCGCCCGCGATCGTGCCATCGCCTCGCTGGTGCCATCCGCCTCGCGGGAGGTGCTGGCGATCCAGGAGGAGGAGGTCCGGATGCGGCTCTCCGCCACCATCGCGGCCTTCCGGCAGGCCGGGGTCGAGGCGGATGGCGTCGTCCTGCGCGGCGATCCGGCCGAGGCGATCGTGGCGGAGGCCACCCGCAGCGGTGCCGGCCTGCTCGCCCTTGCCACGCACGGCCACAGCGAACTGACCGGCCTCTGGACGACCAGCGTGGGATCGCGCGTGCTGGCGACCTACGGCCGGCCGCTCCTGCTCGTGCCCGACCCCAATCCTGCCTGATCGTCCGGGGCGAACGGGTCCACCCGGGTGGACGATCCAGCCGGGATCGCGCACGCTTGGACGAGCATCCCGGCGCGATGAACGCGACCGGTCTTCCACGTCCCCTTCGCCACGCCCCGGATTCCCATGACCGAGCACTCCTTCATCGCCCCGGCCCTGCCGACCGACCCGATCGGCATCTATATCCACATCCCCTTCTGCGCGCACATCTGCCCCTACTGCGATTTCACGACCTACGCGGGCAAGGAATCGCTGATCCCGCGCTACGTCGATGCGCTGCGCCGGGAGATCGCGACCGCGGGAGCCTCGCACGATGGCCGCCGGATCGCGACGATCTTCATCGGCGGCGGCACCCCCAGCCTGCTCGATGCCGCGCAGATGACCTCCATCGTCGCCTCCTGCCGCGATGCCTTCCCGGTCGAAGCGGATGCCGAGATCTCGATCGAGGCCAACCCGAACGGCCTGACCACGGAACTGCTCTCCGGCTATCGCGCAGGCGGGGTGAACCGGATCAGCATCGGCGCCCAGACCTTCGACCGGCGCGGCCTGCGCACGCTCGGGCGGCACCACGAATCGGGCGACGTGCTCTCCGCGCTGCGGGCGGCGCGGGAGGCGGGGCTGCGCAATGCGAGCATCGACCTGATCTTCGGCTGGCCCCGGCAGACGATCGAGATGTTCGCGCGCGACCTCGACGAGCTGATCGCGATCGGCGGGGGAGGGGAGACTGGTTTCATCGACCACGTCTCGATGTACAGCCTGATCGTGGAGCCGGGCACGCCCTTCGCCGATGCGGCGGCACGCGGCATCCTCCACATGCCGGACGACGATGCGACGGCGGACATGTACGAGCTGGCGATGCAGCGCCTGGCCGAGGCGGGCTGGCTGCACTACGAGGTCTCGAACTGGGCGCGGGAGCCGCGCTTCCGGTCTCGACATAACGCCTTGTACTGGCGACATGCCGACTACTACGGATTCGGGTCGGGTGCGCACGGCACGGTGCGCGGGGTACGCACGATGAACCAGCCTTCCCCGGAGCGCTACTGCGCGGCGGTGGAAGCGGGCGAATCCCCGGCGACGAACCGGGAGCCGGTGGAAGGCGACCTCGCCCGGGGCGAGACGATGATGCTCGGGCTGCGCCTGATCGGGCACGGCGTCGATGCGGCGGCCTTCGCGACCCGCTACGGCGTCCCGCTGGAGGATGTGTTCGGGGAAGAGATAGCGGACCTTGTCGCGATCGGCATGCTGGAGCGGGATGAGCGCGGTGTCCGCCTTACGCCGCGTGGGCTGATGCTCGCCAACGACGTGGCCGAACGCTTCCTGCGCTGACCGTCCCGGAGGGGCTTCCCCTGCGTGCTATGCTGGGTTCCGACCCTCCGCCCCTCGTCTGGTACGCCACCTCCCCATGTCCACGTCCCTGCCCAGCGTGCGCACCACGCCGCGCGATATCTGGCGCCTGCTCGCCACCTACCTCGCCCCGCAACGGGGAGGCGTGCTGCTGCTCGCGGTCCTGCTGCTCGCCAGCACGGGCATCCAGCTCGTCTCGCCCCTGGTGATCCGCGCCTTCATCGATCGCGCCCAGGCCGGGGACGCCCTCAGCACGCTGATCGTCGTCGCGGTGCTCTACATCGTCACCGCCTTCGCCGCGCAGGGCATCCGGCTCGCCGAGACGTGGGTCGCGGAGTCGATCGGCTGGACCGCCACGAATGCCCTCCGCGCCGACCTCGCCGATCACGTCCTGCGGCTGGACATGGGGTTCCACAACCGGTTCACCCCCGGAAACCTCATCGAACGGGTCGATGGCGATGTCTTCACGCTGGGCAACTTCTTCTCGCGGTTCGTGGTGAACCTCATCGGCAACCTGCTGCTGACGGTCGGGGTGGTGACGCTGCTCTTCCGCATCGACTGGCGGATCGGCCTCACGGTTGCGGCTTCGTCGATCGTCACCCTGGTCGCCCTCATGCTGCTCGCCAACGCGAACGCTCGCCGGTTCGCCGCCTCCCGGCAGGCGATGGCCGACCTGATGGGCTTCCTGGAGGAGCGCATCGGTGGCACGGAGGACCTCCGCTCCGCCGGGGCCACCGACTACGTTCTGCTCCGCAATCACGAGCACGCCCGCGCCTACTACCGGAAGCAGATGCCGGCGGTGATCTTCGGCACCCTGCCATTCTCCATCTCCCAGTTGCTGTCGGTGATCGGGATGGCCGCCGCGCTCGGCGTCGCGGGAACGCTCTACCGGGAAGGGGAGGTGACGCTGGGAACCGTCTTCGTCGTCTTCCAGTTCGCGACGACCCTCGTGCATCCGATCGAGGAAGTCTCCCGCCAGATGCAGGACTTCCAGCAGGCGTCGGCCAGCATCGGGCGGGTGCGGGCGCTCCAGGCGGTGACCTCGAAGGTCGACGACGGACGGGACGAGCAGATCCCGGCGGGGCCGGTCGCCGTCGCCTTCGAGGACGTCACCTTCGGCTACGTGGCGGAGGAACCGACCGTGCGCGATGTCTCGTTCGTCATCCCGCCCCGGCGCGTGCTCGGGGTCGTCGGGCGGACGGGCAGCGGCAAGACGACGCTCACGCGCTTGCTCGTGCGGTTCTACGATCCCGACCAGGGCGCGATCCGGATCGGCGGTGTCGACCTGCGCGATGCGGCGACCGCCGACCTCCGCCGCCGGATCGCCCTCGTCACCCAGGACATCCAGCTCTTCCGCGCATCCGTCCGCGACAACCTCACCCTGTTCGATCCGGCGATCCCCGACCAGGCGATTGCCGGGGCGCTGGAACGGCTCGGGCTGGGGGACTGGCTGGCCTCGCTGGACGACGGGCTGGATACCATCCTGGCGCCGGGAGGCGGCGGGCTCTCCGCCGGGGAGGCCCAGCTCCTCGCGTTCACCCGCGTCTTCCTGCGCGATCCCGATGTAGTGATCCTGGACGAAGCCTCGTCGCGGCTCGACCCCGCCACCGAGGCGAGGCTCGAACGCGCGATCGACACGCTGCTCGCCGGACGAACCGCGGTCGTGATCGCCCATCGCCTGGCGACGCTCGAACGCGCCGACGACATCCTCGTGATGGCCGACGGCCGGATCGTGGAGCATGGCGACCGCCTGCGCCTCGCCGCCGATCCGGAGAGCCTCTACGCGGGGCTGCTCCGTTCGAACCGGCACGTCCTGCGGGAGGGAACGCGATGAAACCGTGGCAGATCATCCGCGCGCTCGCCGGGGTCGAACCCCGGGTCTTCGTCCTCGCCGGATTCGGCATCTTCACCAGCATGTATCTCCTCACGCTGGTGCCGGGCCTGATCCTGCAAC
>JBQCJS010000242.1:0-4514 GCA_051952485.1 Thermomicrobiales bacterium
CACACCTGTTCATCCGCGTACGTTCGCTGTCCTGCGGCGCGAGGGAGACGATCAACCGAAGCCCATCAGGCTGCGTCGAAGGAATCGTCGCGGGCCTTCCCCACGCACGAGGGAGGGGAGATACGCAGACGTGGATCAGTCGGTGAGGCGGCGAGTTCGGGTAGAATAGCGGCGCTGCGTGTTCGGGCCGGCGGCGGATCGTTCGGCCGTGCCTGCACGCCCGATCCGATCCCAAGCGAGACCCATGACCGCCAAGCCCCTTTCCTCCAGACGAATCTCCTCGGACCATGCGTGGGATCGGCCCCGTCACCTCACGGACGGTGGCCATTTTTCCGTGCTGCTGGGCGAGGCCGTTGCCGCGCTGGCACCGAAGGCGGGCGGAAACTACCTCGACGGGACCTTCGGCGGGGGTGGACACAGCCGGGCGCTGCTGGACATCCAGCCGCCCATCGGCGCCCTTTGGGCCGTCGATGCCGATCCGGATGCCATCGCCCGGGCGGAGGCGCTCGCGCGCGAGCCGGCCGGCCAGGGGCGCCTGCGCCCCATTCATGGCAACTTCGGCGATCTGGCCCGGCTGGCGAAGGATCACGCCATCCCGCCGCTGGATGGCATCCTGCTCGACCTCGGGGTGTCGTCGTTCCAGCTGGACGAGGGCGATCGCGGGTTTTCCTTCCACTTCGATGCCCCGCTGGACATGAGGTTCGATCCGGACAGCGGCATCTCGGCGGCGGACATCGTGAATGAATGGGACGAGGCCGATCTCGCCAACGTGATCTGGCGGTACGGCGACGAGCGGCAATCGCGGGCGATCGCCCGGGCGATCGTGGCCGCGCGGGCCGAGGCCCCGATCGTGTCCACCGGCCAGCTGGCGGCGATCGTCAGCGACGCCGTGGGTGGCCGGCGGGGTCGTCCCACCCATCCGGCCACCAGGACCTTCCAGGCGCTCCGGATCGCGGTCAACGAGGAACTCGATGTCCTGCCGCGCGCGCTGGTGGCGGCGATGGACCTGCTCGCGCCCGGCGGGCGGTTGGCAGTCATCGCCTTCCATTCGCTCGTGGATCGGCTGGTGAAGCAGTTCGTCGACCTCGAAGCGGCCGGCTGCATCTGTCCGCCGGAGCAGCCGGTCTGCACCTGCGGACACACGCCGCGCCTGCGCAAGGTCGGCAAGCCGGTGAAGCCGACCGACGGCGAGCTGGCGCAGAACGCGCGCAGCCGCAGTGCCATCCTGCGCGTGGCCGAGCGCCTGCCGGACGCGACCCCATCCACCCCTTCCCTGCATGCGACCGATATCCTGGGAGACGCTGCATGAGCAACTTTCGACTCGCCGATGTCCTGACCGGCACCGGCGGCACGCTGCGCGGCGAGCTGCCGCCAGACACGATCTTCCCCACTCTGGAGCGCAACTCCCGCAACGTCGGACGCCGCGATCTCTTCATCGCGATCCGGGGCGAGAAGTTCGATGGGCACGATTTCATTCCCGACGCCTTCGCCTCCGGAGCAAGCGCCGCGATCGTCTCCGAGGCGTGGGCCGACGCGCATCCCGATGCGGCGCCCGTCATCGTGGTGGACGACACCACGGCGGCGCTCCAGCGCTGGGCCGAGTGGAAGCGCGACCAGAATGGCCCGCTCGTCATCGGGATCACCGGGAGCATCGGCAAGACCAGCGCGAAGGAGTCGATCAGCGCGGTCCTCAGCCAGCGGTTCTCCGTCTACAAGAGCCCGGGCAACTTCAACAGCGAACTCGGGTTGCCGCTGGCGATCCTGGAAGCCCCGGACGACGTCCAGATCATGGTGCTGGAGATGGGCGGCGCCTATGCGTTCGGTGAGCTCGCCCTGCTCGCGAAGATCGCGAAGCCGCACATCGGGGTGGTGACGAACGTCTATCCCGTCCACATCGAGCGCATGGGGTCCCTGGAAGCGATCGCGGAGACGAAGGCGGAACTCGTCGAATCGATCCCGCCCACCGGCGTGGTCGTCCTGAACGAGGACGACTTCCGGGTGCGGGCGATGGCGGAGCGTACCGAGGCGAGGATCGTGACCTACGGCCTCGACGAGAAGGCCGACATCCGCGCGGATGACGTCGCGACCGACGGCTGGAAGGGCACCTCGTTCGCTGTCACGATCGAGGGCGAGCGGAACTTCGTGAAGGTGCCGTTCATCGGCGCGCACGGGGTCTACATCGCCCTGGTCGCGCTCGCGGTCGGCTACTCGTTCGACATGCATCTCTCCGAGATGCTCCAGGGCCTGCAGGACCCGTCGATTCAGGTTCGCCTGCTCTTCGTTCCCGGTCCGCGTGGCGCGCAGCTGATCGACGACACCTATAACGCGTCGTCGCCATCGGTGCTCTCCGCCCTCGGGGTGCTGAAGGAAGTGGAGGCGACCCGCCGGATCGGCGTGCTGGGGGAGATGCGCGAGCTGGGGGACCTGGCCGAGGAGGAGCACCGGCTGGTCGGCCAGCGGGCAGCGGATGTCGTCGACCTGCTGGTCACCTACGGCGGCTATGCCCGCGTGCTGGCCGACGAGGCGGCCAAGACCGCGCAGGAGGCAGGCAAGTCGCTGCCGATCGTCTCCTTTGACGAGGACGAACGGGATGCGCTCGTCGCCTATCTCGACGGGGCGCTCCGGGAAGGTGACGTCGTGCTGCTGAAGGGATCGCGCGGGCTGGAGATGGAGCGGATCGTGACGGCCCTGCGCAGCGATGCGAACGAGACCACCACTGCGACTGCCACCGCCACCGCGACGGAGAGCCATCCGGGCACCGGAGGCGCTGAGGCATGATCTCGCTCCCGTTGGGACTTCTCCCGATGCTCGCCACGGCCCAGGCATCGGTCATGCCGGTCGATCCGAACGAGAACATGGCGGTCTCGCTGGCGCTGGCGTCGCTGGCGTTCATCATCACGATCATCATCGGCCGCCCGTACATCACCTTCCTTCGCGCCAAGAAGGTCGGCAAGAAGATCCGGCTCGAACTCCAGGATTCGATCCACGTCGGCAAGGCGGGCACGCCCACGATGGGCGGCCTGATGTTCGTCGCCTCCGCCGCGGTCATCAACCTCGTCTTCAACACGTCGGGACGCCTGTCGATCCTCCTGCCGGTGTTCGTGCTGATCGGGACCTCCGTGCTCGGCGGGGTCGACGACATGATGAACATCGTCGGCGGCAAGGGCAACGGCATGTCCGGCCGCATCAAGATGGTGTGGCTTATGCTGCTGGCCGTGATCGCCGCGCTGATCCTGCACCTGCCGGCGCCGTACGGCCTCGGCCTGCGGCACATGTACATCCCCTTCCTCGATCGCTACGACATCGGGTGGCTGTATGTGCCGGTGGCGGTCTTCGCGATCGTCGGCGCGGCGAACGCCGTGAACTTCACGGATGGGCTGGACAGCCTGGCGGGAGGTACCGGGGCGATCGCATTCTGCGCCTACGGCATCATCGCCTACCGCCAGGGGCAGACCGGGGTGGTGACGTTCTGCTTCATCATGGTCGGCGCGCTCGCGGGGTTCCTCTGGTTCAATGCGCCGCCGGCCCAGGTGATCATGGGAGACGCCGGATCGCTTGCCATCGGCGCGGCGCTGGCGACCGCCGCCTTCATGACCGGGCAATGGCTGCTGCTGCCGGTGGTCGGCTTCGTCTTCGTGGCGGAGATGGTCTCGGTCATCATCCAGGTGCTCTACTTCAAGGCGACGAAGGGAAAACGGTTCTTCCGCAGGACGCCGATCCACCATCATTTCGAGATGCTCGGATGGTCGGAGACGCAGATCACGATCCGGTTCTGGCTGGTCGGGATGATGTCGGGGTTGCTCGGCGTCGCCCTGGCCCTCTTGTAATGGGTGCGAGGCGATGACGACGGTGGAGCAGGAGCGCATGGATCAGGCCGGTGGACGCGATCCCGGTCCTCACGGGGGCCAGGATGTCGCATCGTACGTCGCCGGCAAGCGGGTGACGGTGATGGGCCTGGGCATCCTGGGTGGCGGCGTCGGGGTGGCGCGCTACCTGGCGACCCACGGCGCGCACGTCACCGTCACCGACATGCGGGATGAGGCATCGCTCCAGGAATCGATCCACCAGTTGCAGGATCTCCCCGTCGCCTACCACCTGGGGGGGCACGATCTCGCCGATTTCACGAGCGCCGGTGCGGATATCGTGGTGCGGAATCCCGGCGTACGGCCCGACTCCGAATACCTGGTCGCTGCGCGGAACGATGGCGTCGGCGTCGAGATGGAGATGTCGCTCTTCTTCCGGGCCTGCCCCGCGCCGATCCTGGGAGTGACGGGCACCAAGGGCAAGACGAGCGTCTCGACGCTCTGTGGCCACATCCTCAAGTCGTGGAAGCCCGAGACCTTGCTGGCCGGCAACATGGGTATCTCGGCGCTGGCGCAGGTCGATCGCCTGACCGCGACGACGCCCGTCGTGATCGAGCTGTCGAGCTTCCAGCTGGAAGCGCTGGACGAGAACCGGCTCGGGCCGCACGTGGCCGTCATCACCAACATCTCCGAGGACCATCTCGACCGCTA
>JBQCJS010000243.1:0-2719 GCA_051952485.1 Thermomicrobiales bacterium
TCGCTGGCCTGCTTCTGGCCGGAAGCCGCCGCCGAGCTCTACGACTTCATGGCGGCAGGCGACTATGCCGGGCTGGCCGAGTATCACGCTCGGGTCGTCGCGCCGATCTACGCGATGCGCCAGCGCAGGCCGGGCTACGAGGTCACGGTGATGAAGACCGCGATCGCTATCCTCGGGTACCCGACAGGCCCCGCGCGGGCACCCCTCGCGAACCTCACCGATGGCGATATCGCGGAACTGACCGCCCTCCTGAAGGCGCTCCAGGTGCCGACGAAGGCGGACCGCACGAAGGTCCTCACGGGTGTGGGCAACGACTAGCCGCGCCCCATGAAGGGACTCGCACGATCGTCCGAACGCCCCGGCTACAAGCCGGGGCGTTCGCGTGCCGTCCCGGCGACAATCCTTCCCGATCCCGTCGCCGGACACCCCACGCGCTACCGATCCCCTCAGTCGCGCAGGAGCGCGGCAATCCGCGCGACGACACGCTCCTGCTGCGTGCTGGACAGGTAGCCGAGATAAGGCGGCCATGCGAGCAACCATCCCCGCAACTCGGACCACGCGAGGGCACGGTCGAACGCCACCTGGCTCACCCCCGGATCGCCGGCCTCCGACAGACCGGCCCAGTATGCCTCCAACAGCGCGACGAACGGCGGCTCCATCCGGGCGTCGGTCGCCGCGAAGGCGCGTTGCCAGAAGAACGCGAGATCATCCACTCCGGGGCCCACCCGGATATCCTGCCAGTCCGCCCACACCAAGGCACCCTCCGGATCGCGCAGCAGGTTCCCCGCGTGGAAGTCGCCGTGGCAGAGGGTGATCGATCCGGCGTCGGTCGCGGTATCGATCTCCGCCACCCGCGCGATCGTCCGCTCGATACGGCGCAGCAAGTCGTCCGGCACAAACCCGGTTGTCCGCGCGAAGTCGCGCCACAGCCCGGCGGCTTCCCCATCCTGCTCCGGCATCGGCGATGGAACCATCGGCACCCAGGCGGGTAACGCGACCTCCCGCATCGCCGCATGGAACCGCCCCAGCGCCCGGCCCACCGCCGCGAAATCCTGGCGCGCCCACACCTCGGACGTCGTCGCCTCGTATGCCGCCAGCAGGAGCAGCGCCCCGGACTCCGGGTCGAGGTCCGAGCCGAGCATCCGCGGGGTCCGCACGGGGACCCGATCGGCGAGTTCCCGATAGAACCGCACCTCACGCGCGGCCCGCTCCAGCAGGGAAGTATTGCGGCGGAACGGAACCGTGCGCTTCAGCACCACCGGGACGCCATCGAGCGTGAACGCATACACCGCCGAGCCCGACATCCCGCCCGCCAGCAGGCGGATGCTGCCCGCATCCGGCGCTCCCTGCAACCCGAGCCTGCCCACGGCGGCGCGGATCGTGTCCACCAGCTCCCCGCTCTCGCCCATCGCGATCACCCTTCCATTGCCGACAGGTCCCATGCCCGCATTCTCCCCGATCAGCGGCATCGGGAGCGCGATCCCGAGCCGCAGGTTGACGCGCACGGCGCGCTTTACTATCGTTGCGAAATGAGCTTTCCGCAGGATAGTCTCCGCGCTCGCGCGGACGAGGAGGGTTGTCGTGTCAGATCCAGCCGGACCCCCAGGCGGCATTCCCGAACCCATCGTGACGCTGAACCGCGTCATGCTGCTCGGTGGCGTGGCGGTCGCGTTCCTTACCCCGCAGCCGTGGATCACGACCCTGCTGCTGGCGATCCTGGTCGCCGCCGTCACGTTCGGCCCGAAGGGAAGCATCCCCTTCCAGGTCGGCAGGCGATTCCTGGCAGGTCGCGTGCGGAATGCCATCGCGCGGGGCGAGGTCGAGGACCGGCGGCTGATGCGCTTCAACAACAGCATTGCCATCGTCCTGCTCGCGCTCGCGCAGGGCGCGTTCCTGCTCGGCGCGCCGGTCGCCGGCTGGGTGCTCTCCGGCATGGTCGCGCTCGCCGCAGCGGTGGCGCTGGCCGGCTTCTGCGTGGGATGCTTCCTGTATTACCGCCTGCGGCTCCTGCAGCACCGTTGGGCGACGATGCGGGCCGGCGCACTTCCCCGGTCCTGATTGTCCGATCGTCGTGCTCTGGCCACCTCCGGCCCCAGCGCCGCGCGACGACTGCGCACCGCTCGCCCTCCCCGGCATCGCCGCCGCCGACCACTCGCCGACCTTCGTGAACGGGGTTCCCCACCGATGACCGCCTCCGATACCCTTCCCGCGACCGCCGTCAGCCCGAAGTCGCCCTTCCGCCTCGGCTTCTTCTCCTACCTCGATGGACGCACCCACGACGCGCCCGCGACGACGACCTACGCCGACGCCGTCGCCGCCTACACCCGCGCCGATGAACTCGGGATCGATGTGGGCTGGGTCGCGCAGCACCACTTCAACCAGCATGGCGGGTTGCCCACGCCGTTCGTCTTCTTCGCGTCGCTCGCCGGGCGCACCCGTCAGATCGGCTTCGGCACCGCCGTCCTCACCCTCCCCATCGAGGACCCCATCCACCTCGCCGAGTCCGCCGCCGCCTTCGAGACGTTGCATCCGGATCGCCTGCACCTCGGCTTCGGCACCGGCTTCGCCAACGATGTCGTGCTGGATACCTTCAACCAGCCGAACAAGAACCGCCGCGAGGTCTACGACGCCGCCATCGCCACCATCCAGGGCGCGTTCGCGGGTGAGCCCCTGAACGCGCAGGACGATGTCCTCTACCCCGCCGCGCCGCAATTGCGCG
>JBQCJS010000244.1:0-4059 GCA_051952485.1 Thermomicrobiales bacterium
GTTCGCCGGGACCCCGGCACAGGACACGCAAGGCGAGACGCTCCACGAAGCGCGGTGTTCCGGCCCGGATGGCGGTAAAATGAGGCGCATCCGTCTCCGCCACCATCATGCCGATGCCGTGCGCCCGGCGATGCACCCGCCCATCGGGCGTGGGTTCCTCCGTGCGTCGCGGTCATTGCCGCCGACACCGCCATAGCCAGGAAAGAACGTTCATGGGAGCAACCGTCATCGTCGATGCCTTCTGGGGCGATTCGGGCAAGGGCAAGGTCAGCGCCTGGCTCGCCAGCACCCTCGGGGCCACCCTCGCCGTCCGCGCCGGGATCGGCACCAATGCCGGCGCCAGTGTCATCCTCCCGGACGAAACCGTCATCAAGCAGCGCCAGCTCCCCACCGCCTGGATGAACGGCATCGCCCGCGTGGCCGTCGGCTCCGGCGTGCTCGTCAATCCGGAGGTCTTCCTTGCGGAGGTCGCCGAGTTCGGGCTGGAGGGCCGCGCCTTCGTCGATGGCCGCTGCCCGGTCATCCTGCCGGAGCACATTGCCGCCGAGCAGGGTGATGCCAACCTCGCCGAGAAGGTCGGCTCCACGAAGACCGGCAACGGCCACGCCCGCGCCGACTTCGTGCTGCGGCGTGGTCCGCAGGCGAAGGACATCCCGGAGCTCGCTCCCTACGTCACCGATGTCGCGCTGGAGGCGAACACGCGCGCCGCCAGCGAGGAGATCATCGTCCAGGGGTCGCAGGGTACCTTCCTCTCGCTCGCCCTCAGCCCGGACTACCCCTACACCACCTCGGACAACTGCACCGTCCCCGCCGCGATCGACGATGTCGGCCTGAACTGGCGGCTGGTCAAGGACGCGGTGATGATCGTGAAGGTGATGCCCACCCGCGTCGGGCAAGGGCCGCTTCCGTACGAGATGACGGAGGAGGAGATCATCGCGCGCGGGATCGCCGAACGCGGGGTCGTCACCGGGCGGGTGCGGCGGAAGGCGTCGCAGATCGATTGGGATCTCCTCGCCTACGCCACGATGCTGAACGGCCCGACCCAGATCGTGCTCACCTTCTGCGATCACCTCGATCCGGCGATGAAGACCGTCACCCATCGCGACGGCATCACGCAGCCGGTGAAGGACGTGATCGCGCAGGTGGAGCGCGTCACCGGGGCGCCGGTCACCCTGGTCGATACCGGCAAGTATCGCGACGACCTGGTTGCGATCCCGCAGTAGCTCAGGAGGCAGGGCCATGGCCAAACCCGATGTATCACCTGCGATGGCGGAACGTGTCCTCGTGGCGGAGATGCCCGGTCCGATCCGGGATATCGTGGAGCTGACCGGCGGCAACGTCGGGCGGGTCTTCGGGTTCATGGCTGGCGACGATCCGTTCGTGGTCCGCTTCAACTATCGCGCGATGGGTGGCTTCGGGGATGAGGTGACGGTCGAACGCCTGCTCGCGGGCACCGGCGTCCCCTTTCCCCACCTCGTGAAGACGGGGCACCTGCAGGCGTTCGACTGGGCGATCTCGGTCCGCCTGCCCGGGAGCGGATTCCGGATCGACGATCCCGCCCTGCCCTCGCTGGTGCCCGCCCTCTTCGCCACGCTCGACGCGATCCACGCCGCGAATCTCGATGGCACCGAAGGGTACGGCGGGTTCGATGCGTCGGGTCGCGGCCGCGATCCGAGCTGGCGCGCGCATGTCCGGTCGGTGCGGGAGGACGGGCCGGAGGGTGGCTACTTCCCTGCCTGGGAGACGCTCTTCGCGACGACCATGCTCGAACGGGAAACGATCGACGCGCTGATGCGCACCGTGGAGGCGATGCTGCCCTTCTGCCCGGAGGATCGGGAACTGGTCCACGGCGACTTCGGGTTCGACAACGTCCTCGTGGACGAGGGGCGCATCACCGGCGTGATCGACTGGCAGAACGCCCGCTTCGGCGATGGGCTCTACGATGTCGCCTGGCTCGATTTCTGGTCCGATCCTCCCCTGGGTACCGCCGGGAACTACCTCGCCTGGCGAGGGGCGCAGGGCGCGCCACTCCCCCACGCGCTCGAACGCATCCGCTGCTACCAGGCGATGATCGCCATCGACTCGCTGCGCTTCTTCGCCAATGCGAGCATGGCGGACGCCTACCGCTGGCTGAGCGGCCGCATTGCCCACCTCATGACGGCGTGATCCGGGGGCGTCGCGCACTCCCGTTCGTGCGAACCGGTTATCGGCCTGCGGCGCCTGCCGCGATCATGCGCAGGACATCGGCAACCGGACGGACATCGCCGTAGGAGCGGTAGATCGTCGTCAGCGTCGCGTTGTGGGAGGCATCGTTCACCCCGGCGTTGGCATCGGCCAGCATGATCGTGCGGTAGCCCAAAGTCGCCGCGTCCCGCGCGCTGGCCTCGCAGCAGACGTTCGTGACCGTCCCGGCGATCAGCACCGTCTCGATGCTCCGCGCGTCCAGCAGGTCCGGAAGCGGGGAGCGTCCCGGGAAGAAGGCGCTGGAGGCCGACTTCTCCGCCCACAGGTCATCCGGGTGGGTGCGGAATCCTGCCCACAGCCGCTCCACTGGCGTTCCCTCGCCGCCGGACGCCGCATAGCGTGCGGCGATCTCCTCGCCATAGAAGCCGACTGCCCACGTGGTGGGTGGCTCCACCGTCGGCAACACCCAGGCGACCGTGCCGCCCGCCGCCCGCAGCGACTCCGCGATGGCGTTGATGGGAGGCACCATCGCCTGGCAGCGGGCGCTTTCCGCGACGAAGAATCCCACCATGTCGACCACGATCAACGCCGTCGTGCGGGGATCGAGCGTCTCGTAGGCGAAGCGCCGGCCCCGCCGCGCCTCATGGCGGGCGTACTCGCGCTCGGGAATCGCCCACGCATGCCCTTCGGGCGTTGCCGATGGATCAGGCATCGGTCACGCTCCGGAATCGCCGGGGCCGGCGATCTCGGGGCGGGTGCTGAAGGCGTCGTGGCGCTCGACCAGGTCGGTGTCGTGGTGGGCGCTTGTGCGGACGGTGCGCAGCGTTTCGAGGAAGAGCGGGAAGAGCCGGCCACGAATGCCATCGAGGGCGTCCATGTCCAGCACCAGCGCGCCCCGCACCCCCGCCGCCCAGTTCACGGAGACGGCGACGCCCGCATAGCGCAGGCCGATCTCCCGCGCCAGCACGGCCTCCGGCATCGCGGTCATCCCGACGACATCGGCGCCAAGCTGGCCGAACATCCGGATCTCGGCGGCGGTCTCGAAGCGGGGGCCGTTGAAGCAGACATACGTGCCGGACGGGATCAGGGTCAGGCCGAATCCCGGCGCGAGGTCGATCATCTGCCCGCGCAGGGCCCGGCTGAACGGCTCCGTGAAGGGGACATGGAAGAGTCCCCGTTCGCCGCCATCGAAGAAGGTCTGCTCGCGGCCGTGGGTGAAGTCGATGACCTGGTCGATCGCCACCGCGCCGCCGGGCGGGATGTGCTCCGCGATGGAGCCGACCGCGAACGAGGCCAGCACATCGCGGACGCCAAGGGCGTGCAGGGCGAAGACGTTCGCGCGGTAGTTGACCCGGTGCGGGGGGATGTCGTGGTTCGCGCCGTGGCGGGAGAGGAAGACGACATCGGCATAGGGGCCACCCGGCTCGCCCAGGAAGACGCGGGCGTCGCCGAAGGGCGTCGGCACGATCGATTCGGCGAAGGAGCTGTGGTCGTCGTGGTCGTGGCCGCCCGGCAACTCGACGCCGGTGCCGCCGATGATGCCGATGCGCTGGGTGCCGGGGGAGACGGTGCGTGGTGCGGTCATGGTGGGAATGGTCCTTGTCGAAGCCGGTGAGGAGGCGGGTCGCCTCGTTGCATTCTCGCCGATCCGCCCGCCCGCTGACCGCTCGCGCAGGCAGGGATTCGCCCGTATGATGCCGCCACCGTTCGCGCCCGTCGCTCCCCGCCGAGAAGGACCGTCTCCGATGACCGAATCTCCCGCTGCCCGCTCCATTCCCGCCACGCCGGAAGCCCCGACCCCGCCTACCCAGTTGCTGATGCAGCGCCCCGACCTCGACGGCGATCCACTGGCAACGCTCCCCGCTGGCTACGAAC
>JBQCJS010000245.1:0-5977 GCA_051952485.1 Thermomicrobiales bacterium
GGGAACGACGCGCGACCAACCGACCGAGAAGCGATAGGCCTGGAGGCCGAGCTCCCGCATGATCCCGATGTCGGCGGGCCAGCGATGGTAGGCATCGCAGGCGATATCGCCGGTATCGCCATTGACCACCTTGCCGGGTGTGTGGCTGAAACGGTCCCAGATCGACTCACCGCGCCCGCCTTCGCGGACGGCGCCTTCGACCTGATAGGCGGCGGTGGCCGCACCCCACCGGAATCCGTGCGGGAATGCCCCGGCCATCGCTACTGCGCCGCCTTTTCCGCGTTCTGGAAGGCCACGGTGATATCCCCGACCGGATCGGTCTCGCTCGGGTTGTCCTGTTCGGTGATGTAGTACTCCACGCCGGCATCGCGCGCGGCGGAGAGGATGGCGCCCCAATCGAGCACGCCCTTGCCGAACGGCACGTCCTTGCGGGAGTCCTCCTTCGAGGCGTCCTTCAGGTGCACCAGCCGGATGCGGTCCGGGGTCGCGCGGATGACCTCCGCCGCGTCGTAGCCGCCGACCTCCGCCCAGAACGCATCCAGTTCGAACGAGACGACGCCGGGTTCGGTGCCGGCGATCATCGCCTCCCAGATCGTGCGGCCATCCTCCGCCGTCTGCTCGAACTCGAAGTTGTGGTTGTGATACCCGAACTTCAGCCCAGCGGCCTGCAGCGCCTTGCCGTAGGTGTTGAACTCCTCGCCCAGCCTGGCGAAGGCTTCCGGCGTGCGGCTCTCCGGGGCGATCCACGGCACGATGCCCCACGACGCGCCGATCGTCTGGAGGTCGGAGATCACGCCGTCGATGTTGCTGCGGAACTGGTCGATAGGAATGTGGGCACTGAATGCCTTCAGGCCGTGCTTGTCCAGCAGCCCGCGCACCTCGGAGGCGGAGAGGCCCTGGAACCCCGCGAACTCGACACCGGGATACCCAGCCCTGGCGACCTCGGCCAGCGTGGCGTCGAAATCCTGCGCCGCGAGCGCGCGCAGCGTGTAGAGCTGGATGCCGATCTGGTCCTTGCGCATCGTCCTCGATCCTTTCTCCGGGCCGCCCCCGCACCGTTGCGAGGGGATGGACCCCGAACACTGCCGCCATGACTATCCGTGGAGCGGCCGCAAGGGCCGCATCAACGCGATGGAGGCGGCGCTAGAAGGTGCTGCCGATCTCCACGAAGGTGTGCTCCTGCAGGGAGGTGTTGGCCGCGACCATGATCTCCAGCACATGTGTCGCGTGCTCGGCGGTCATCACCTGCGGCTCGCCGTGCTCGATCACGTTCACCGCATGCAGGATGCCGGACTCCAGGATGCCATCGGTGACCGGCGGGTCGATCGGGGCGACATCGTTCTGCCAGCCCTCGTTCGCACCCTCGCGCGATTCGTCGCGCTGGTAGAAGTCGAAGCCTGCGTTCCCGACGAACCACTGGTTGCGGCTGATGCTGATCGCGCCCTTCGTGCCCTGCAACTCGAGGATCTGGTCCTTGGTGGCCGGGGAGGCGAAGCTGGCGAGCAGGTGGGCGTAGCGATTGCCGCCGAAATCGAGGTTGATGGAGTAGAGGTCCGGCCCGGTGACCTGGAACGTTTCTCCGTAGAAGCGGTCGACCAGGTTGGTCCGCTCCGGCACCAGGATGCCGCCGACGGCCGAGACGCGCTGCGCCGGGCCGAAGAGGCCGGTGAGCACGGTGAGACCGTAGACACCCATGTCGATCATCGGGCCGACACCGGGGGTGTAGAAGACCTTGGGATCGCCGAGGTAGCCGCGCCACGCCGCCGGGCCGAGCCCGGAGAACTCGACACGCGCGAAGATGATATCGCCGAGCTTGCCCTCGTCGATGTACTGCTTGATCGTCCGGAACTTGCCCGTCACCAGCGTCGCCGGCGCGCAGAAGAAGTGCTTGCCGTGCTCCTTCGCGATGGCGATCAGCTCCTGCGCCTGCTGGACGCTCGCGGCGATCGGCTTCTCGGAGAAGACGGAGTACCCGGCTTCCAGGGCGCGCGCCGTGATGTCGCGGTGGAGCGGGGCCGGGGTGAGATTGAAGACGAGGTCGATGGGCTCCCCGCTGTGGGCGAGGAAGTCGTCGTAGGAGGTGTAGGTGGAGACGTCCTCTCCGGGGAAGAGCCCGGCGGCGGCCTGCACGCGGTCCTCGACAACGTCGAAGAGCGCGACGACCTTCACCCGATCCGAGAGTTCCTTCATGCCGGGAAGATACGCGCGAAGGGCCACATCACCGCAGCCGATGACACCGACGTTGATCACGATCGAATTGTCCTTTACGTCTCACGTCGTCACGGAGGTCTTCAGGCTCCCATCCGGAAGCGTCGCTGCAACTGTACCGGCTCATGGCAAGTCTGCAAGAGAGAAGCCAGGAGAGAAGCGGGGACCGGGACGTGAGACGTGAGGAGTGGCACCGAATCCCGATACACCCTCTGCCTCCTGGGGTCCACCTCACATGATCGACCTTACGAAACGGGCGTTCTGTGCACAGGGACCGATCGCGCATCGGGCCGAGGCCGGCCGCCACGTTCGCCGTCCATTCACCTCCGGGTCATCCGGATGCGATGTAACCCAGCCCTCCTGGACCGTCCCGCCCGACGAGGCACGGGTGCGCCACGCAACGGCCGAGACAAATCACTCCTCACTCCTCACTCCTCGCTCCTCACTCCTCAGTGACCGCCCGCGTTCAGCGCCACCACGCCGGCGACGATCAGCACGATCCCGCTCACCTTCAGCAGGCTCACCGGTTCCCCCAGGACGACCATCCCGATCGCCGCGACGACCGCCGTCCCCGCGCCGGACCACACCGCGTAGGCCACGCTGACCGGGATCGTCTTCAGCACCTGGCTCATCAGGAAGAACGAGATCGCATAACCGACCACGACGACCACCGACCACAACGGCTTCGTGAATCCGGCCGATTGCTTCAGCGAGGTCGTCGCCACGATCTCCGAGGCGATCGCGATCGCCAGCAGCACCCACGCCATCACCCACTCCCACCGACCGGGGCCCAACGCCCCGTCCAAGCTGCCCATGCGTCCCATTTTCACCACGCGCCAACGAATGCCCGGTCTTGACGTTGACATCCGGAATGCCCGCGAGTACCCTATGGGCATTCCCGTGGGAGCGCTCCCACTCAACTGAACGGCGAACACGGTCGCGCGCGAGCCGGCCCCAGGTTCCCGACAACGGTGTGTCCCGCTTCCAGTGCTTCGCCATGCGGCCGGTTCGCCGCCTGGGTTGCCCGTGCCTGAATGGTGACGGTCATGAACCTCGAGGATATCGCAAAACTCGCCGGGGTCTCCCGCTCCACGGTGTCGCGCGTCATCAACAACGATGCGCGTGTCAGCGCCGAAGTCCGCGAACGGGTGTCCCGCATCATCGACGAGACGAACTACCGCCCGAATGCGGCGGCCCGTTCGCTGGCATCGCGCCGCAGCCGCATCGTCGGCCTGCTGATTCCGCAGTCGATGAGCGACATCTTCCGCGATGCGTGGTTCCCCGTCATGATCCAGGGCGCGATGGACGGCTGCCAGGAGGCCGATCTCAGCCTCACCCTCCTGATGGAATCCTCGACCGAGCCCGCCACGGTCGAACGGCTGATCGAGCGCACCGTGCGCTCCCACCACCTCGACGGCCTCATCATCTCCACGGCCCTCTCCGACGATGTGCTCTGCGCCCGCCTCGCGGAAGAGCGATTCCCGTTCGTCTGTATCGGCCAGGACGAGCACACCGATTTCAGCTTCGTCGATATCGACAATCACGCCGCCGCCCAACTGGCCACCGAACACCTCATCGCGCATGGCTACCGCCGGATCGCGTTCATCGCCGGGCACGAGGACATCGTCGCAGCCTGCGGACGGCACCAGGGCTATGCCGATGCGATGCAGGCCGCCGGGCTGCCCGTCGGACCGGTCTGCGCCGGAGGTTTCAACGAACACCGCGCCTTCACCGCCGCGATGGAACTCCTCGCCAGCGACGATCGGCCCGACGCCATCTTCGCAGCGAGCGACGCGATGGCCATCGGCGTCCTGCGGGCGGCCCAGTTCCTGGGCGTGCGCGTTCCGGACGACCTGGCGGTAATGGGATTCGACGGCTTCGAGGACGATCTGCTGGAGAGCCATCGCCTCTCGACCGTGCGGCAACCGGCACGGGCCATCGGGCGCCGCGCCGTCGAACTGTTGGTCGACCTCATCGCGGCCCCGGACAAGGCGCCCCTGCACGAAATCTTCCCGGTGGACCTGCATCTCGGGGCGACCTGCGGCGGGAATCACGGTCACCTGCCACTGGAGGTCCCCAGGACGACGACCGTGCTCGAACCGGGAGCCGTGGCATGACCCCTTCCGCCGCTTCACTTCCTTGCTGGACACCCTTCCGTTGGCGTACTGGTGCGGTCCGGGCACACGGGCCATAGGTATCGGAGGAAAGGAGAGGACGCGCAGGCTCTCGCTCGATTGGGGACCCATGGTCATCCGCCCGCCACACCACGACGCGGAGGCCACGATCACATCCACCCACCGGTGAAACAGATCCACATTCAACGACGCATGGAGGTTCATCGATGTCCCACGCAGCAACTGCCCTCGATCGCCTGATCGCCGATTTCCGGGCCGGCAAGCTCAACCGCCGCCAGCTCGTGCAGCGCGCGGCCATGGCCGGCATCGGCGCCAGCGCCCTCGCCGGCGCCCTCAGCGCCACCTCGGCGCCCGGCGTCGTGTACGCCGCGCAGGATTCCGGCGACCTGAAGCTGGTCACCGCGTCCGACGAGCAGCAGTCCACCTGGACCCGCAACTTCAACCCACTGATGCCACAGGCATCCACCAGCCGCTGGCCGACCCAGAACGGCATCTACGAGCCGATGGCGGTGTTCAACACCCCGAAGGCGGAGCTGGTTCCCTGGCTCGCCGAATCCTGGGAGTTCGACAGCACCAACACCGTCCTCACGTTCAAGACCCGGCAGAACGTGAAGTGGTCCGATGGCACCCCCTTCACCGCCAACGATGTCGCCTTCACGTTCAACCTGTTCACGAAGTTCGACGGCCTGGCCGGCAACGGCGCACGCAACGTGATGCCGTACCTCGCCTCGGTCCATGCCGCCGACGATTCGACGGTCGTCTTCCGCTTCGGCCCCGGCCCGAGCGACGACGCCGCGAGCCCGGCCGCATCTCCGGCCGCCGATGCGTCGCCGTCGGCGTCCCCGGTCGCGGGGGCCAAGCCCTTCACGGTCGGCATCTACGACATCTGCGGCCAGAACATCGTTCCGGAGCACATCTGGAAGGATGTCGCGGATCCGGTGACCTTCACGAACGAGAACCCGGTCGGCACCGGCCCGTTCACGAACGTCGCCCGATTCGAGAACCAGATCTGGGAGCTCCACAAGAACGAGAACTACTGGCAGGAAGGCAAGCCGTACATCGACGGCCTGCGCATCCCGGCCTACAACAGCAACGACGCCATCAACCTCGCCACCATCAACGGCGAGAACGACTGGGCGGCGAACTTCATCCCGGACATCCAGAAGACCTTCGTGGACAAGGACCCGGATCACTTCGGCTACTGGTTCCCGGCCTACGGCGCCACCGTGCACCTGTACCTGAACACCACGGTCGCCCCGTTCGACCAGGTCGATGTCCGCAAGGCCATCAGCATGGCCCTCAATCGCGACCAGATCGTGACCGTCGCCATGTACGACTACACGCATCCCGCCGATGCCACCGGCCTCAGCGATGCGTACGAGTCCTGGAAGGACGCCGAGATCGCCAAGGCCGACTGGGTGACCTACAACGTCGACAAGGCGAACGAGATGCTGGACGCTGCCGGCCTCACCAAGGACGGCGATGTCCGCAAGACGGCGGACGGCAAGGCCATGGAGTACGAACTGAACGTCGTCTCCGGCTGGTCCGACTGGGTCCAGAGCTGCGACATCATGGCGAAGAACCTCGCCGAGATCGGCATCAAGGCGACGGTCAAGCCATACGAGCAGTCCACC
>JBQCJS010000246.1:0-4001 GCA_051952485.1 Thermomicrobiales bacterium
CACGTGGCGGTGGAGCACGACGAGGCGCGGGCGATCTCCGCCGTGCTGCGGGAGCGCGGCTTCATCGTCGATTTCCGGCCGCCGGACGTGATCAGGATCGCGCCGGTCGCGCTCTACACGACCTATCTGGATCTGTGGAATGTGGTGCAGGCGCTACGGGAGATCGTCGAGACGGGAGCTCACCGGAGCGTGGAGTCGACCGGCCTGGTGACGTAGGGTTTACCGCCCGTCCTCCTCACCGAACCAGTTCTCGAGCCGGAGTGGCGGAGACAGGCGCTCGAAGTGCTTCGTGTTGTTCGTCACGAGCGTGATGTTCATCGCGAGCGCGTGCGCAGCGATCATCGTGTCCATCTCCCCGATCGGCTGGCCGGCGGAGAGCAGTCGATATCGGATAACGGCGTGGACCGTGGCTGCATCACTATCCCAGGGAATACGGCGAAACCGCTCCATGAATGCCGGGACTCGCTGGTGCAGGGAGTGATCGGCGGGGAGCTTTCGCAGGCCGTAGAGAAGTTCAGCCTCCGCGATGGCCGAAAGACAGATGTCCTCAGGGGCGTATTGAGCAAGACGCTCCTCGATCTGAAACCGATGCTTGATCGCGTAGCTCGCGGTATTTGCGTCGAGCATCAGGATTGGCGCCCGCGTCACTCGTCGTCGCCCTCACCGAAGACGTCACGATCCTGAAGCGGTGCATTCATTGGTCGCTCAGCCATGGAGAGATCGTCATCCTCGCCGTCGACCTTCATGGAATCGAGCATGGCGAACAGGTCTTGCCAATAGGTCGTCGATGCTCGAGGGTGATCGGACAGGATCACATCCCCGGTCGCGACATCGCGGGAGATGAAGACCTCGTCCCCATCGAACCGAAACTCGGCCGGGAGCCGGACAGCCTGACTTCCCCCGTTCTGAAACAGTCGTGCCGTTGTCGCCATGAGCATCTCCTATCTATACAAAATATATATACACCCAATACGACGGCCTGACAATCCCCTATATCAGCGCCGGAAGCTCCGCGAGGGAGGCGATGGTGATGTCCGGCTGGATACCGCCCGGCGGCGTTGCGACTCCGGTGGGTTCGATCCAGACGCCGGTGATGCCGACGGCCTGCGACCCGGCCACGTCGCGGCGGATGTTGTCGCCCACCATCACGGCCTCGGCGGGGCCGATCCCGAGCTGCTGCAGCGTGTAGTGGTAGATCTCCGGGTTCGGCTTGCCGAAACCCAGCTCACCGGAGATGACGACGACCTCGAACAACGGGCCGATGCCCGTCTTCTCCACCTTCGTGCGCTGGACGTCGATCAGGCCGTTCGTGATCATCGCCAGCCGGAAGCGGCTGCCGAGGGTCTGCAACGCCTCCTCCGCGCCGGGCAGGAAGAGGTTCGTGTTCAGGCGGGTCGTCGCCCACCGCGCATCCAGTTCGTGCGCGAGCTGGGCGTTGTCGACGCCGTTCTCCTTCAACGCCCGGTGCCAGGTCTCGAAACGGAAGGTCGGCCCCCACAGGCGCAACGCCACCATGCGCGGATCGTCGCCGGGGAAGATCGAGCGCAGGGCCTCGGTCGAACTCGTCCCGAGGTCATGCCCCCACTCCGGCGCTGGTCCCTCCGCCCAGATCGCCTCGGCATGCCGGAGAACCGACGCGGTCAGCGCCTCCGGATCGACGCCGAAGGTATCGGCGGCGAAGGCGGCAGTTCTGGCGAAGGCCTGCTCCGTGGCGAGATCGTCGTGAATGATGGTCTCGTCGAGGTCGAGGATGACGGTGGTGATGGAGGATGTGGGAGCGGGCACGGAGGTCCTTTCGGGGCAGATGGGTCAGAAGCCTGCCAGGGGAGCCGTCGCTGGCGCCGGATCGGCGGGCGGGTTCCACGGATCGAGCACAGGGACGCCGGTGGGCGCGAAGTCGCTGACGTTCCGTGTGACGACGGTCATGTCATGTTCCAGCGCCGTCGCGGCGATCAGGAGGTCGGCGGCATCGATGTTCTGGCCGACTTTTCGCATGCGAGCGGTCAACTCGCCCCATATCAGCGCAGTTTGAACGTTGACGGCAACAGTTTGATCTTCAAACTCGGATCGAATCGTTGCGAACCACTCCTCGAGTTCCTGTCTCCGCCGTCCAGCGGCTCGAAGTGAAACCCCTTTCTGTATCTCTCCGAGGCTCACGACGCTGACCCGAAGGGTTTCTGCTTCAAACCCATCGAGGAACGCACGAACGGCAGGGTCCCCATTCGTCTGCAAGACTTGACTGAGGACATTCGTATCGAGCAGGAGCAATCGTCCATTCATAGGTCGATATCCCGCATGGTCCAGGGTTCCCGCTCGATTTCAATCCCATCAAAGCGAGGTCCATTGAACAGGAAGTCCTTGAAGTCCCGGTACTTTCGCTTTCCCGCATTCGCATTGGCGACGAAGTCCTGCGCGCCAAGGACGATGAAGCGCTCCTCGCCGCGCGTGATGATCTGCGGCCCATCGGACGCGACGCGGTCCAGCACCTCGGCAAGCGACGGCAGGGATTCTTCGGGTAGTGGGGTGGATGGTGCTGGCTTGACGGCGTGACTGGCCATGATGCCTTCCTCCGATCTGGATGGGATGCGCCTGTTCAGCAGCACATCGTCCTTCCAGTATACGAATGGAAGGAATCGTCCAGACGAGCGGGGTCAGCCCAGGCGAACCGGCGTTTCGGGGATGTCGCCGGCAAGGATGGACGCGATCAGGTCCGGCTGGGCGAACGCGGAGAGGTTCTCCCCCGTTGCGCGGAGAGCGTCCAGCGTCCACCAGCGAGCCTCGGACACGGCGGTGGTCCCCTCGAGGTCGTCGAGGCGAATGACGGGATCGTCGTCCACGCGCAGCAGATAGACCCGCTCAGACTTGCGGACACGCTGGCCCCGGATCATCACGACCCGATCGCGCAGCCACAGGCATTGTCCGAGGGGGTAGCCCGCCAACCCGGTTTCCTCCCACAACTCGCGGAGGGCGGCCATCTCCGGGTCCTCGCCGGGGTCGATGCCGCCGCCGGGCAGCACCCAGAGGTCGCGCAGGTCCGGACGATCGATGAGCACGACATAGTCGTAGTGCTCGTGGATGAGCAGGATCTCGTTCAGAGAATTCACGACAAGGAGGCGGGCACCGGGGCGAATGCGTATGGTGGGATCGGGCGTGCCGGGACTCATCGGCTCGGGACTCCTGCCTGCATGGAGGCGAGATCGCGCACGTCCACATCCTCGTCCAGCGGCAGGTCGGCCAGGCGCAGCGAGAGCATCTGGGAGACGCCGTCGTTGCCCATCGTGATGCCGTAGAGGGTGTCCGCGATCTCGACCGTGCCGCGGTTGTGCGTGATCACGATCGCCTGCGTCTGGCTCGCCAGGGTCCGCAGTTCGTCCCGGAAGCGCACGACATTGGCCTCGTCCAGGGCGGCGTCGACCTCGTCCAGCAGCAGGAAGGGCGACGGATTCACCCGCAGGATCGCGAAGAGCAGCGCCACCGCCGTCAGCGACCGCTCGCCGCCGGAGAGCAACGCCAGCCCCTGCAGGCGCTTGCCGGGCGGCTGGGCGACGATGTCGATGCCGCCAGGGGCGCCGTTCTCGTCATCGGTGGTGAGCACCAGCTTCGCCGTGCCGCCACCGAAGAGCGTGGTGAACGCCTTCGAGAACTCCTGCGACACCCGCGCGAAGGTCTCCTCGAAGCGGGCGGTCATCGTCTCGTGCAGTTCCGCGAGCAACGCACGCAGCTTGGCCGCCGCCGCCTCGACATCGGCCAGCTGCTCGCGCAGGAAGGCCTGGTTCGCCGCCTCCCGCTCATACTCGGCCACGATGTCCTCCCCGACGTACCCGACGCGGCGCAGCCGGTCGCGCAGGCGGCCGATCTCGCGCTCCACCTCGGCATGATCCTCGGAGAGCGTGGTGCCGTCGGGGAGGGTCGTTTCCGGCGCCGACGCCAGCAGCGATTCCGGGGTCTCGCCCTCCAGGTCATCCTCGATCCGCTGGGAGATCGTCGCCAGCTCGGAGCGG
>JBQCJS010000247.1:0-6535 GCA_051952485.1 Thermomicrobiales bacterium
CAGACCTCCGGCGTGGGAGCCCAGGACAACGGCGGCATGATCCCGCGGCTCAACGGCGGCGGCATGGGCGGCGGCAACAATCCGCAGGCCAACTTCAACCCCTACAACCCGAACCAGCTCACCGGCACCGCGAACCTGCTCTTCGAGGGCCTCTACGCCTACGACACCTACTCCTGCAAGGAGGTGCCGTGGCTGGCGACCGCCTACGAGTGGAAGGACGCGCAGACCCTCACCTTCACCCTGCGCGATGGGGTGATCTGGAACGATGGCAAGCCGTTCACCGCCGATGATGTCGTCTTCACCTTCGATCTCCTGAAGAAGACCCCGGCCCTGGATACGGCAGGAGCCGCGGGGACGATCGACACGGTCAAGGGCGAGGGCAGCACCGTCACCTTCACATTCACGGAACCGTCGGTTCCGGTCTTCAAGGTGCTTGCCTACGACACGAAGGTCGTGCCGAAACACGTCTGGGAGGCGCAGTCCGATCCGGTGACCTTCGTGAATGCCGAGAATCCGGTGGGGACCGGCCCCTTCGTGCTCTCCAGTTTCAACAGCGAATCGCTCGTCTGGAAGCGCAACGAGAACTACTGGCAGGCCGACAAGATCAAGATCCAGGAGATGGGCTACAGCAAGCCGAGCGAGGGGCAGGCCGACCAGCTGCGGCTGGCGAACGGCGAGTACGACTTCAATGCGATGTTCATCCCGAATGTCGAGCAGACCTTCGTCAAGCGCGATCCGGACCACAACCACTACTGGTATCCGTCCGGTGGGGCGATCAGTCTCTCGTTCAACCTCACCAAGGCGCCGTTCAACGATGTCAACTTCCGCAAGGCAGTGGCGTATGGCATCAACCGGGACGACATCGCGCAGAAGGCGCAGCTTGGCTACGTGAACACCGCCAGCCAGACCGGACTGGTGATCCCCGGCCAGGATGGCTGGCTCAACCCGGACATCCCCGACCAGGGCAAGATCCCGTACGACAAGGACCAGGCGGCGAAGATCCTCTCCGACGCCGGGTACACCAAGGACGGCGACACCCTGAAGACGCCGGATGGCAACGAGGTGAAGTTCGTCTTCAAGGTCGAGGGCGGCTGGACCGACTGGATCTCCGCGTCCAAGATCGTGCAGAACAACCTCAAGGACCTCGGCATGAACGTCGAGGTGCAGACCCCGTCGTCGGACATCCTCTCCGACCAGAAGAAGAAGGGCGATTTCGACCTCGTCTTCCAGGTCCACGGGGGTGACTGCTCGATGTACCGCAACTTCTTCGATCCCCTCTCCAGCACGCGCAGCGCCCCCATCGGGGAGATGGCCCAGAGCAACTTCGAGCGGTGGGAGGACAAGAAGACCGACGAGCTCCTGCAGCAGTTCGCCTCCGCCCAGACCGAGGACGAGCAGAAGAAGATCGTCTCCCAGTTGCAGACGATCTTCTACGAGAACTTCCCCACGATTCCGCTCTGGTACGGCGCCATCTGGTTCCAGTACCGGACCCAGAACGCGGTGGGATGGCCGAACCAGGACGATCCCTACTGCAAGCCGGGCGACTGGCCGATCATCCTGACCCACCTCCAGCCGCCGTCCTGATCGACTTCCCTGCACCACGCGGATTCCTGCCGGGCGATGCCTGTCGCCCGGCAGGCGTCGCCCGGCGCCACGCGCCGGCGTGGCGTCTCACCCGGTCCTTGCCCTGAGCACCCGATACCGGAACGTCAAGGGGCCGCATCATGGTCTATTTCCTCCGTAAGTTCGCCTTCTTCCTGCTCACGTTGTGGGCCGCCGTCACCCTGAACTTCCTGATCCCCCGCCTCCAGGGCGGTGACCCCGCCGAGGCGATCGTCCAGAAGCTCTCCGGCCAGAGCCAAGCCGTGAACCCGGAGCAGGTGAAGGCCGTGCGTCTGATGCTAGGCGTGCCGAACGAGCCGCTGTGGCGGCAGTACATCGACTATCTCGGCCAGACACTGCGGGGGGAGTTCGGCGTCTCCTACAGCTACTTCCCGTATTCCGTCCTCCACATGGTCGGGCAGGCGCTGCCGTGGACGCTGGTCCTGGTGGGAACCACCCAGATCCTCTCCTTCGCGATCGGCACGGCGCTGGGAACGTGGGCAGCCTGGCGGCGAAATGGCCCGTTCGACTCGATCGTGTCGACCTTCGGGGCGTTCTTCGGCACACTCCCCTTCTTCTGGACCGCCTTGCTGCTGCTCTACCTGTTCGCCTTCAAGTGGCCGCTCTTCCCGGACGGCGGCGGGTACGCCGGCGATTCCCCTCCCGGCTGGAACTGGGCGTTCATCTCCAGCGCGGCCTATCACAGCGTGCTTCCGGCCGTCGCGATCATGCTCACCGGTCCCATCGGCTGGATCATGGGGATGCGGAACACGATGATCCAGACCCTCGGCGAGGACTACACCCGGTTGGCCCGGGCGAAGGGCCTGAGCGAGCGCAAGATCGCGTTCACCTACGGGGCACGGAACGCGATCCTGCCGAACGTGACCGGCTTCGCGATCTCCCTCGGCGGGATCGTCGGCGGTTCCATCCTCGTCGAGCAGATCTTCAACTATCCCGGCATGGGGCGGCTGATGTTCGATGCGATCGGCAATCGCGATTACCCGCTCATCCAGACGATCTTCCTCTTCCTGACCGTTGGCGTGCTGACCGCCAACTTCCTGGCGGACATGCTCTATGGCGTGCTCGATCCGCGCGTGCGCCGGGGAGGTGAGTCCTGATGGCCCTCGATAGCCGTGGCTTCGCCCTGCCGGACGCGAAGACCGATCCCGGACCGGAGAACCCCGTCGAGTCGCCGCTGCAGGAGGAGGAGCGCAAGTCGCGCGTGGCTGCTCCCGGCTGGCTGGCGGTGATCTGGCAGAACCGGAAGAGCCGGGTCGGGCTCGGACTCCTCGGGGTGTTCGTCATCCTCGCGGTGTTCGCGCCGTGGATCGCGCCATTTGATCCGCACGACACCCAGTTCTTCCCCTCGGAGCAGCCGAGCGCCGCGCACTGGCTCGGCACCACCCAGGCCGGCGAGGACATCCTGTCGCAATTGATCTGGGGAGCGCGGACCTCGCTGCTGGTCGGGTTGTTTGCCGGGTTCTTCAGCACGGTGATCGGCCTCGTGATCGGCATGATCGCGGGCTACGCCGGTGGCTGGCTCGACGACATCCTGTCGTTCTTCATCAACCTCGCCCTCGTGGTGCCGACCCTGCCCCTGATGATCACGCTCTCCGCCTATTCGCAGATCACCGGCATCGCCTTCATCATCTTCGTGATCAGCATCACCGGCTGGGGCTGGGGCGCCCGGGTGAAGCGCTCGCAGATCATTACCCTTCGCGAGCGGGACTACATCACGGCGTCGCTCTTCGCGGGCGATTCGATGTTCCGGATCGTCTTCCGGGAGATCATGCCGAACATGATGTCGCTGATCGTGGCGAGTTTCATCGGCGCAGCCGGCGGCGCGATCGGCGCGGAGGCGGGCCGCGCCTTCCTCGGGCTCGGCGATCCGATGACCGTCTCCTGGGGAACGATGCTGAACTGGGCGAACAATTCGGGTGCGATGCTGACCGGGCAGTGGGCCTGGCTGGTGGCGCCGGGTCTCGCCCTCGCGCTGCTGATCACGTCGCTGACGCTGATCAACTTCGGTGTCGATGCGATCAGCAATCCGCACCTGCGAGAGGAGTAGCACGATGGCCGACCAACGACCCACGGGTTCCGGCCCGGCCGGAGGAGCGCCGGTCTTCGCCGTGCGGGACCTCGATGTCACCTACCTGACGAAGCACCGGCCGCCCTTCCAGGCGGTGAAGGGGGCGTCGCTCGCGATCGCCCCCGCCGAGATCGTCGGTCTCGTCGGGGAGTCCGGCAGCGGGAAGTCCACGCTCGGCAACGCGGCGATCCACCTGATCGATCCGCCCGGCGCGATCACCGGTGGCAGTGTCTGGTTCAAGGGGACCGATATCACCCGGTTCACCGAGGACCAGATGCGCCCGTTGCGCTGGAAGGAGATCGCCACCGTCTTCCAGAGCTCCATGAACTCGCTGAACCCGGTCATCAATATCGAGCGCCAGTTCCAGGATGCGATCCAGGCGCACACCGGGATGAGCGATTCGCAATGCCGGGCACGGACCGCGGAACTCCTGCAGATGGTGACGATCGACCCGTCGTTCATGCGCTTCTTCCCGCATGAACTCTCGGGGGGCATGAAGCAGCGGGTGGCGCTGGCCCTCGCGCTCGCGCTGGATCCGGCGTTCGTTCTGCTGGACGAGCCAACGACCGGGCTCGATGTCGTCGTGCAGAAGTCGATCCTGCGGAACCTCAAGGAAATCCAGCGGCAGCACGGGTTCTCCGTGCTGTTCATCAGCCATGACCTCGGCGCGATCATGGAGGTCGCGGACCGGGTGATCGTGATGTACAACGGCGAGCTGGTCGACAGCAAACCGACCGCGACCCTGCTGACCTCCGACCTGCATCCCTATTCGCGATCCCTGCTGAATGCGTATCGCGAACTCTGGGGCGTGCCGCCGGACGCGACGACGAGCGCGATGGTCGATGCCGTGGCCAGCCATCAGGACGCGCCGGTGCGGCCGATCGCCGCGCGAACGGCCGGTGACGCCACGATCGCCCCGACCGACCGCGACGTGGCGGCGGCGGAGACCGATCTGGAACGGCGGAAACGCGAACGCCGGCGGTCTACCGCAGGATCGGGCGAGGTGGTGCTGGACGTGCAGGACATCGTGAAGACCTACACGCGCCGGCGGGGCTTCACCTCGACGACGGTGGACGCGGTGCAACACGTCTCCTTCCGGCTCGAACGGGGCAAGATCACGGCGCTGGTCGGGCAATCCGGCAGCGGGAAGTCGACGATCGGCCGTCTGGTGACGGGTGTGGAGCGGGCCGACAGCGGCGCGGTGACGTTCCTGGCAGGCGGGACGGATCGGAAGGTGGATGTCGGCGCGCTGAAGGGGAGGGCTCTGAAGGATTACCGGCGGCACGCCCAACTCGTCTTCCAGGACCCGTATTCCGCGCTCAATCCGGCGCACACGATCGCGCATTCCCTGACGCGCCCGTTGCGCAACTACCGGAGGATGAACGCCAGCCAGGCTCGTGCCGAGGCGATGCGGATGCTGGAGCAGGTGGGCCTGACCCCGGCGGAGCGGTTCATCGACAAGTATCCGCACCAGGTCTCCGGTGGGCAGCGACAGCGGGTGGTCGTGGCGCGGGCGCTGGCGCCGCAACCGGAGATCCTGATCGCGGACGAGCCGACCTCGATGCTGGACGTCTCGATCCGGGCGGAGATCCTGGAACTGCTGAACGACCTCGTCCGGGACCAGAATCTCGCCATGCTCTACATCACCCACGACCTGCTCAGTGCCCGGCTGCTCTCCGATGAGATCCTGGTGCTCAACAACGGGCGGGTAGTGGAGAGCGGCGTGGCGGAACAGGTGATCGACGACCCGAAGGATGACTACACGGAGTTGCTGCTGAAGTCGATCCCCAATCCGTTCGCGCCCGCCGCGGCGGCGGACTGAGACCTCGGTGATGGGAGGCTGGCGGCATCATGCCACGACCCCGGCGACGGTTCGCCGGGGTCGTGGCGCGTATGGAGCGGGACGCGAAGGGCAACAAAAAACCCCGCCAATGCGGGGTTTCCAGTGGGTGAGCCGCCAAGGATTCGAACCTTGAACCTGCTGATTAAGAGTCAGTTGCTCTGCCGTTGAGCTAGCGGCCCATAACCCTGGGCGATCCGGTTCTCCGGACCGGGGGTAAATCTACCAGACTGTTTCCGAAGCGTCAACCCGACGCCGCGCGATACACGGCGTTCCCGATCGAGCCACGGGACGCGGACGAATGCGTGTTAGTCCGCGTACCGTTACGGACCACACGAACCTGCGGGAACGATCTCCGGCAGGTGACGGTACCAGCCCGCCGCCTGTTCGTAGGCATGGGCGACGCTCAGGAGGGTCGATTCATCGAACGCCTTGCCGAGCAGCTGGAGGCTCACCGGCAGGTTCTCGCTAAACCCGCAGGGGAGGGAGATGCCCGGGATGCCCGCCATGTTGCAGGGGATGGTAAAGACATCCGCCAGGTACATCTGGTAGGGATCGTTCGTGCGGGAGTTCAGCGGGAAGGCGACGGTCGGCGAGGTCGGGGCGGCGATCACGTCCACCTGCTCGAACGCGGCGTCGAAATCCTGCTTGATCAGCGTGCGGACCTTCTGTGCCTTGACGTAATAGGCGTCGTAGTAGCCACTGCTGAGCGCGTAGGTGCCGAGCATGATCCGGCGCTTCACCTCGGGGCCGAAGCCCGCGCCGCGCGTTCGCTCGTACGTCTCCTGCAGGGTCGCCTCGTCGAGGCGCAGTCCGTACTTCACGCCGTCGAAACGGGAGAGGTTCGCACTGGCTTCCGCCGGTGCCGTGATGTAGTAGGTGGCCAGGGCGTACTCGGTGTGCGGCAGCGAGATCTCCACGATCTCGGCGCCGAGGTCCTGCAACTGGGCGATGGACGCCTTCACGGCCGCGTCGACGCCCGGCTCCATGCCGTCCACCGTGTA
>JBQCJS010000248.1:0-2838 GCA_051952485.1 Thermomicrobiales bacterium
GTAGCGGCAGCGCGATGGCCGAAAGGCTCAGGGACACCGTCTCGCTTGACGTGGCCCATGCACGGTGCGCAGCCAATCCGTGTGTTCGCCGCCAGCCTCAATCCCCCGCGTTGGCGGGCTGCCCGCGCAGGGCCGCATCCGGGGACGGCGACGATGCCGGGCGGGATCGCCGGGAGCGATGCGGGGAGGCCGCCGATGTCCAGGCGGAGACCAGGATCATCGCGAACGCCGCGATCCCGATGACGCCGAGGCTCGACAGCATCGCGCCGGTCCGCAGGCGCCCCAGCGGTAACTGCTCGTCCATCGCATAGGACGTGTAGGAGAGGTAGACGCTGGCGAAATAGGCGAGCGAGAGGGCCACCGCCGGGAGGATCGTCCCGAGGGCGGGGCGGACGCCTGCCAGCAGCAGCGTGAAGGCGAGCGCGGGCAACAGGTAGCGCTCGTGCATGCGGGTCGCGAAGAGCACGAACCCGAGGTAGGTGACCGTGCTGCCCGCGATCAGCCCGACGGCGCTCCAGCGGTGCCGGTGGGCGATCGCCAGCCCGGCGAGCGCGCTCGCCGCGACCAGGCTCCAGCCGATGCGGGCGGCGGTGAGCGATCCCCAGATCGCCTCGGAGTCCTGCGGCGGATGGTGGATGCCGAGCGGGATCAGCCAGAGCGAGATCGCGCCGTAGGTCGTGCCCTGGAAGCGGTTCGCCGCGAAGGAGGCGCGTTCGGCGTAGGTCGTCCAGCCCTCGACCGGCACCAGGCCGACGTGGAACGGCCACCCTGCCAGCGTGACGAGCCCCACCGCGAGGATGCCGCCTGCGGCCAGCTTCCATCCCGCCCCGCGCCAGAGCGTTCCGGTCAGGTGTCGCCCGTCCGCGAAGGACCGGATGCGGTGGGGCGTTCCCGTTGCGGTGGCGGTGTCGAGCAGTACGAAGAGGCCCAGGATGGGCGCGAGGATGCCGAACTGGGGTTTCATCAGCATCGCCAGGGCGAGCAGCGGCGGAACGGCCACCCCGACTGCCCAGTGCCCCTGCCGGGCGTGGAGCGCGGCGAGGATGGCCGCCAGGACGAAGACCAGCGAGATGGCATCCCATTGCCCCCAGACCGCCGAGATGAAGATCACGCCCGGCGCGAGGACCCAGCCGCTGGTGGCGAGCAGGGCCGCACGCGGGCGCTCCGGGGCGGCCCGGCGCACGATGGCGAAGATCAGGAAGCCGGCGAGGAGGTCGGCCAGGATCGGCAGGGCCTTGAGGAAGGGTTGCGCCTGCTGTGGGGTAAGCGCCGCGATCCCGCGATCGCCCGCCACGCCCATCCAGGAGGCGAGGGTGCCGAGCCCGGTGAGCAGCCAGATCGTGCCCGGCAGGTGATCGACCGGGATACGCAGGTGGAGGGTATAGAAGTCGGCGAGGGGATGGACCTGGAGCGCCACCATCCATTCGGTGAAGGCGCGGCGGTCGTAGACGAAGGCTTCCACCGGCATCAGGACGAGCCGGATCGCCAGTCCCGCGAGCAGGAGGGTGATGGGGCCGGCCCATCGCCCCACGCCCGGGGTGGACGGTTGGGGGGAGGGCTCGGCGGGGCGGCTCCCGGACCGTGACGATGGCAAAGGTTCCGGAAGCGGCATACGGGGTCCTGCGGGGTAGGGAGCGACAGTGTCAGTGACAGTGACAGTGACAGTGGCGGTGGTCGGAGTGGCGCGGATACGGGCCAATCGGCCGTCGCGTCCGGCATCGATGATGCGCGACGCCGGAGCGCCGGCACCCATGCGCAAGTCTGATACCGTGTGGGGAGGATCGTCACGGGGGATAGCCGGAAACTCGTGACGGCACGGTGCGAAAGGAGCCGAGGCATGACCGACGGAACGATTGAGGACGCGACCCGCCCGATGCCGGCGTGGTTCCCGGACGAGCTGGCCCACGCCGGGCAGGAGCATCTGGACCCCGCCTATATCCCGACGTACGACGCCAAGGCGCGGACGGATCCGGCCGAGGACCTGACGATCCTGGCGCGGTACGGGTTCGGCCCGGATTCGACCCTGATCGACCTCGGCGCGGGGACCGGGACATTCGCCATGGCAGCGGCGGAACGCTGCCGGGCGGTGACGGCGGTGGATGTCTCGCCGCTGATGCTGGAGGCGATCCGGCGGAAGGCGGGGGCGACGGGGATCGCGAACCTGACGACGGCGCAGGCCGGATTCCTGGGCTACTCCCACCCGGGAGCGCCGGTCGATATCGTCTACAGCCGCCACGCGCTCCATCACCTGCCGGATTTCTGGAAGGCGGTGGCGCTGGTGCGGATCGCCCGGATGCTGAAACCGGGCGGCATCCTCCTCCTGCGGGATCTGGTCTACGACCTGCAACCGGGCGAGGTGGAAGCCGCGATGGAGGATTGGTTCGCGCACGCCGCCCCGACGCCGGATGTGGGCTGGACCCGCGCCGAGCTGGAGGAGCACGTGCGGGAGGAGTTCAGCCCGTTCAGCTGGGTGCTGGAACCGATGCTGGAGCGCAGCGGCTTCCGGATCGAGGAGGTGCAGCGGAGCGGACGCCTCTATGCCGCCTACGTCTGCCGGCTCGTGCCTGAAGCGGGGGAGGCGTCATCCGACGCCAGCTGAGCGACCCCCGCGATTCCGGCGCGAAGGGTGTGGTCGTCCGCGTGATCGAGCCCGTAGAGCGCATCCATCGCGGCGAAGGCGAGGCGGTAGAAGGCGATGCGGCTCCGGACGTCCGGATCGGCGGCGAGGGGATAGGTGACGGCCACGCGATCGAGGAAGGGGAGGCCGTAGCTGGCGGCGAGCCCGGCGAGGTCCGAGGCCGGATCGCCGACCTGCACGCTGCCGAAGTCGATGACGCC
>JBQCJS010000249.1:0-2057 GCA_051952485.1 Thermomicrobiales bacterium
GAGGAACCCTTCGATGCCCGTTACGAAGCGGTGGCTGTATTCGATGAAGGATTGAAGGTAATCCTGCGGGATCAGCCGGCCGTGGCAGAGCGGCCAGTCGTTGCCGCACCCGTTGCCCGATCCGGTCGCCGTCACCCCGGCGCCCATCATGAGCACAAGGAACATGCCGATCGCCGTGGCGATCGCAAGTCGTTTCGTGAGGACAGCGCGCTTGTCCATCTCGGGGAGATCCTTTTCGGCATACAAGGGCCAATGCTGGCGAGGCCCGGTGGCAGGTCGTTCACGGGATATCATCCCATGAATGGTCCCGCGATGCGTCGGCGAGCGTCGGAGATGAGGCGTGGATGCACGCTCAGGCCGTGACCGCCTGGTTTGCAACCTCGAACGTGACGTCGATGTTGCCACGTGTCGCGTTGGAGTATGGGCAGAGGAGATGGGCGGCATCCACCAGTGTGCGGATGGAGTCGAGCTCCATTCCCGGAACCGTGACTCGCATCGCGACGCCAAGGCCGAAGGTGCCGTCACCTCGCAGGAGCGAGACCGAGACCTCGATGGTCGAACCGGTGATGTCGAGACCTTGCTGGCGGGCGACACTGCCCATCGCGCTCTGGAAACAGGCGCCGTATCCGGCCGCGAAGAGTTGTTCCGGATTCGTGCCCTTGGCCCGGGATCCAGGACGCGCGAGGTGGACATCCAGGCGCTGGTCGTCGCTGGTGGCATGACCTTCCCGGCCACCTGAGACGGCGACATGGGCGGTATAGACAGCTTCTGGCATGAGAATTCTCCGGTGTGCGATGTCCGAGGGAGTGTCGGACCACATCATTGTCTCGGTTCAGTATCGGTCAGGTGGAGCAGGAAGGACCTGGCAACGTGGACAGAAGGTGGTGCCCCGCCCGCTGACAACGATCCGCTCCAGCGGAGTCCCGCAGCGTTCGCAGCTTCCACCGTTTCGCGTGCGACCGTAAACCTTGAGGAAGGCAGCATTGTTGCCGGTTTCGCCATAGGGATTCTCGAACGATGAGAAGGTCGTGCCCTGATTGGCGAGGGCAGCATTGAGGATCGCGCGCATAGCATCGAGCAATGCGTCTACCTGGGCCGGCGTGACGGCGTTCGCTGGGGTCAGGGGATGGATCCGGTTTGCCCAGAGAAGCTCATCGACATAAATGTTGCCAAGCCCGGCGATGACCGACTGGTCGAGCAGGGCTGCCTTGATCGAGGACGATCGTCGCGCGAGCGCGGCATGCAGCCACGCTGCCGAGGTCGCAGGGTCAAGTGGCTCGGGACCGAGTCGTGCTTCCAGGCGGGCGATATCCTCCGGCGTGGCGATGGTGACGCGACCGAACTTGCGCTGGTCGGCGAAACGGAGTTCCTCACCACTTTCCAGCCGAAGGAGGAGGTGCTGGAACCGCGCTGCGGGTGCATCACCCTCGACGATCAGGAGTCGTCCGGTCATACGGAGGTGGATGACCATCGTGTTGCCATCGTCCAGCGGGAAAAGAAGGTATTTCCCGCGACGATGGGCAGCGACAATCGTTCGCCCGACGAGCCAGCTGGCAGGCTCTCCGGGGAGCGTCGTCTCCAGCACGCCAGGAAAATCCTCAATTGTCACGCGACACATGGCTTGGCCGACGGTGTGTGGTTCGAGCATCCGGCGGACCGTCTCGACTTCGGGGAGCTCTGGCATACTGGTCCTGTGAAGCATGCGCGACGGCATCCCGGATACGAGGGGAGGCGGTCGTCAACGTGAACTGCGCTGAAAGTGAGCACGACGTGGCGAATACAACCACTGTTGCAGATTGTATCTTCTGCAAGATCGCGGCGGGCGCGTTCGGGACAACCTTCGCCGCTGAGAGTGACCGCGCGGTGGCGTTCGACGACCTGGCGCCACAAGCACCGGTCCATGTGTTGATTGTCCCCAAGCACCATGTCGCCAGCCTGGCCGAGGTGACCCGCGAGGATAGCGACCTGCTCGCGGATCTCGTCAGCCTCGCCAACCAGGTGGCGCGGGATCGCGGGATCGACGCCAATGGCTACCGGGTGCTGACGAATGTCGGCGA
>JBQCJS010000250.1:0-5369 GCA_051952485.1 Thermomicrobiales bacterium
CGGACCTGAACCCGAACGACCAGGAAGCCGTCGAGAAGTTCAAGCAGGCCGCCGAGGCAAACGAGGTGCTCTCCGATCCGGAGAAGCGCAAGGCCTACGATGCGCTCGGCGAGCAGTGGCGCGACTATGAGCAGTGGAAGAAGGCGGCCGAGGCCGCAGGGCAGCCGTCCGGGATCGAGGACTTCCAGCGCGTATTGCGGGGATACGGCGCGGGCGCACGGGGCGGCCAGTCGTACAGCTATGAAGGCGGATTCCCCGGGGGCGGGAGCACCTACACGACCTACTCGCAGGAGGACCTGGAAGACCTCTTCGGCGGCGACAACCCGTTCTCCGATTTCTTCCAGTCCTCGTTCGGCGGGGGGAGCGGCGGTGCGCGATCGGGCCGGCGGGCCGCGTCCTCCGCGCCGCGTCGTGGCCGCGACTACGAGTACGAGATCGAGGTCACGCTCCAGCAGGCCTACCGGGGCGCGACGACCCAACTCACCTTCGTGCGGGAGGGCGAGCCGGACCGGACGCTGGAGGTGACGATCCCCGGCGGCGTGACGGATGGATCGCGCATCCGGCTGGCCGGGCAGGGCGCGCCGGGGATCAACGGCGGCCCGAGTGGCGACCTCTTCCTGATCGTGACGATGGTGCCGGACCGAAGCCACAACGACCAGTTCATCCGCGAGGGCGACGACCTGCGGGTGCGGGTGACGGCCTCCCTCACCGACTTCCTGCTGGGCGGGTCCGTGCAGGTGCCGACCCCGGACGGGCGCCGGCTCGAACTGACGATCCCGGCCGGCACCCAGGATGGGCGCGTCTTCCGGCTGCGCGGGCAGGGGATGGCGAAGCTGGGCAAGAAGGACCAACGGGGCGACCTGCTGGCCGAGGCGCACGTCGACCTGCCGACAACGCTCACGCCGGCCCAGCGTGAGGCGATCGAACGCTTCCGCGCCGAAGGGGGGCGATAACCATGAGTCACCGTCACCATGAGATCCAGGGCCGTCGCGTCACCGAGCGCGTGGAGGTCTACACCGAGCACTACCGGATCGCCCTCGCGGCGGAGACGGTCGGACTGCCGGAGCGCCAGGTGCGGCGCTACGTGCGGATCGGCCTCGTCCCGAGCACCACGCGCGAGCGCGAGGCCTACATCGACGCGGAAGGCCTCGCCCGGCTGCGCAAGATCCGCCGCCTGAGCGAGGATGTCGGTTTGAACACGGTCGGGATCGAAGTCGTCATGCGATTGCTGGACCAGATCGACGAATTGCAGCAACAGGTCGCCCGGCAGCCCCGTTCCTGATCCGGCGCGAACCGAGGGAGCATCCAGATGACCGAGGTCTCTCCACCATCCGAACGCCGGCGTCCGCTGAAGATCGGCATCATGCTGCCGGAATCGGAACGCGAGATGGCCGGGGATACCGCTGGCTGGCGGGACTTCCTGGCGATGGCGCGGGCCACCGAGGACCTGGGCTTCGATTCGCTCTGGTTCGCCGACCACCTGCTGATGAAGGTGGACGGCTACGAGCAGCAGGGCGCGTGGGAATGCTGGTCGATGCTGGCGGCCCTCGCGGGGGCAACGAGCCGGATCGAGCTCGGTCCGCTCGTCGCCTGCACGGCCTATCGCAATCCGGCCCTCACCGCCAAGATCGCGGAGACGGTGGACGAGATCAGCGGCGGGCGGCTCATCCTTGGGCTCGGCGCCGGGTGGGCAGAACCGGAGTATCGCAGCTTCGGCTATCCCTACGATCACCGGTTCAGCCGCTTCGAGGAAGCGTTCACCATCATCCGCACCCTGATCCGCGAGGGCGACATCGACTTCGCCGGGCGCTGGTACGAGGCGCGGGATTGCGAGCTGCGGCCGCGCGGACCGCGCCCCGAGGGGATGCCGATCATGGTCGGGACCTTCGGTGGCGAGAAGATGACGCGGCTGATCGCCCAGCATGCCGACAGCTGGAACGTCTGGGCGCAGCACTTCGGCAACCGCGCGAGTGGCATTCCCCGCCTGCGCGACCAGGTGGACGCCGCGTGTGAGGCGGTCGGACGCGATCCGGTGACCCTGGAGCGGACGGCGGCGGTGATGGTGGACTTTCCGGGTGCGTATGGACGGCCCGGGCAGGTCGTGCCGTCGTTGACGGGCACGCCGGAGGAGCTGGCGGCGGAGATGCACGCCTACGCGCGGGAGGGCATCTCCCACATCCAGCTCTACCCCGATCCCTGCACGGTGGCGGGCATCGAGGCGCTGGCCCCGATGCTGGAGATCCTCGACCAGGGCTAGCGGGTGCGTCGAACGAACGACGCGACACGCGGACTCCGACCTCGTCCCGCCGTGTGACGATCCGGTCGGAATCCCGCTTGCCACCCTTTGACAGAACCTGCATCCCGCCCCACGATAGCGCCAGATCGTTCAGGCCCATCTGACGCTGGCGCGGCGCCCCCTCGCTGGCAAGCCCGAGGAGTGCCTCGTCATGCCGGACTCGCAACCTCCATCTCCCCTTCGCGCCCGTTTCCTTCGCGCCGAATACCTCGTGAACCCGCTCGGCCTCGACGCCGAACGCCCGCGCCTCTCCTGGCAACTCGAGGCCGCCGGACGCGGTGTCGTCCAGACCGCCTACCAGATCCTCGTCGCCTCGTCGGCGGACGCGCTGGCCCGGCGAGACGGTGACCTCTGGGACAGCGGGATCGTGGAATCCGGCGAAACCGCCCAGATCGCCTACGACGGTCAGCCGATCGTTCCCCGGCAGCGGGCCTGGTGGACGGTCCGCGTCTGGGACGGCGAGGGCGTCGGCTCCGACTGGAGCGAACCGGCCTTCTGGGAACGCGGCCCTGGTGCGCTCACCGACTGGCGGGGAAACTGGATCGCGCAGCCTGCGCTCGCGCCCGATCCGTCCATCCCCGAGGCCGCCGAGCTGGATGCCCTGTTGCCCGTCTCCTGGTTCCGGCACACGTTCGCGGTCGACGGTGAGGTGGCGAAGGCGACGCTCCGGGTGACGGCGCGGGGCGTCTACGAGGCCCGGCTGAACGGCGCGAAGGTCGGCGACCAGGTACTCGCGCCGGGCTGGACCGACTACGACCGGCGCATCCAGGTCCAGACCTTCGATGTCACCGGGGCGATCGTTGCCGGGGAGAACGTGATCGGGGCGATGGTTGCCCCCGGCTGGTACGCGGGGTACGTCGGGTTCGAGCCGGGCGCGCGCCATTACGGGACGACGCCCCAGCTGCTTGCCCAGCTCGAGATCGACCTTGCCGACGGCACCCGGCAGGTGATCGCCACGAACGCCGATTGGCGGGCATCCGCCGGGCCGATCCGCTACAGCGACTTCCTGATGGGCGAATATCACGACGCCCGGCTGGATGCTCCCGGCTGGGATGCCCCGGGGTTCGACGACCGCGACTGGACGGGCGTGCAGGTGCAGAACCGGAGCGCCGTGCCGCTGGTCGGCGATACGTCCGAACCGGTGCGGGCGCTGGACGAGATCGTGCCGATCGCGCGGACGCAGCCCGAGCCGGGGACGTGGATCTTCGACCTCGGGCAGAACATCGCAGGGTGGGCGCGGCTGACGGCTTCCGGCCCGGCGGGCACCGTGATCCGGATGCGCTTCGCCGAGATCCTGAATCCGGATGGCACGCTCTACGTCACCAACCTGCGTTCGGCCCGCGCGACCGATACCTTCATCCTCCGGGGAGAGGGTGAGGAGACGTTCGAGCCGCACTTCACCTGGCACGGCTTCCGGTACATCGAGGTGACGGGATATCCGGGCGAGCCGGATGTGGACGCGGTCACCGGCGTCTTCGTCGGGTCGGACACGCGGCCGGTGGGGACCTTCACCTGTTCGGACGATCTCGTGAACCAGCTCCAGCGCAACATCGTCTGGGGCCAGCGTGGCAACTTCCTCAGCATCCCCACCGACTGCCCGCAGCGGGACGAGCGCCTCGGCTGGCTGGGCGATGCGCAGGTCTTCGTGGGGACGGCGGTCGGCAACATGGACGTCGCCGCCTTCTTCACGAAGTGGATGCAGGATGTCGTCGATGCCCAGTCGGAGGCGGGTGCGTTCCCCGATGTCGCACCCCGGCTGGTGGATCTCTCCGATGGCGCGCCGGCCTGGGGCGATTGCGGGGTGATCGTGCGGTGGACGATCTGGAAGACTTACGGGGACACCGGCATCATCCATCGCCACTGGGCGGCGATGGACCGCTGGATGGACTGGCTGGTCGGGAACAACCCGAACTTGCTCTGGCAGAACCGGCGCAACAACGACTTCGGCGACTGGCTCTCCATCGCGGCGGACACCGACAAGGAGCTGATCGGGACCGCCTACATGGCCTACGACGCGCACCTGATGGCGGAGATGGCCGATGCGATCGGGCGGGAACACGAGGCGGGCCGCTTCCGTCGCCTGCATGAGGACATCGCCGCCGCCTTCTGCGCGGAGTATGTCGCCGCGGACGGGACGATTCGGGGCGACACGCAGACGGCCTACGTCCTGGCCCTGCATTTCCACCTGTTGCCGGTGGAGTCGCGTCCGTTGGCGGCGAAGCGCCTCGTGGACGACATCGTAGCGAAGGGCGACCACCTCTCGACCGGGTTCGTGGGCGTCAGCTACCTCTGCCACGTCCTGACGGAGCATGGCTACCCCGAGGTGGCCTACCGCCTCCTGCACCAGACGACCTTTCCTGGCTGGAAGTACTCGATCCTGCACGGCGCGACGACGATCTGGGAGCGATGGGACGGCTGGACGGAGGAGAAGGGGTTCCAAGACCCGGGGATGAACTCGTTCAACCACTACTCGCTGGGCTCGGTCGGCGAGTGGCTGCGCCGCCGCGTGGCCGGTATCGACAACGCGCCGGGCGAGACGGGCTATCGCCGCATCCGCATCGCGCCGGTGATGGACAAATCGCTGACCTGGGCGGAGGGATCGTACGAGAGCATCCGCGGCACCATTCGCTCGCGCTGGGAACGGGCCAGCGATGGCCTCTCGCTGGCGGTGACGATCCCGGCAAATACCTCCGCCGAGATCGTCCTGCCGGCCTCGACGCTGGCGGCGGTCCGCGAAGGAGGCGTTCCGGTCACCGGGGCGGAGGGGGTGACCGGGGCGAGGGAGGAAGACGGCGCGGTGATCGTGACGGTCGGGTCGGGCGACTACACCTTCGCGGTGGCCTCCACCTGAGCGCCGGGTCCCAGCGTGAGGTCCGTGGTCGTCGGGGATGCGGCGAGCGCCTGGAGGGATGCGCTCAGGAGGCGGGCGAGGGCGGCGGGGTCCACGGCCGCCGTGTCCTTCAGGTAGAGACAGCCCTTGCCCTCTCGAACCGTGCCGAGGGGCTGGAGCGCCGCCGCGCGTGCATCCGCATCGAGCAGATGCAACCCGAGATAGAGGGCGAATTCCTTTGCA
>JBQCJS010000251.1:0-4060 GCA_051952485.1 Thermomicrobiales bacterium
CCCGCCACCCCGGTCACGACGCAGAGCACCCCCAGCGGGATGTCCACGTCGACATCCTGCAGGTTGTTGGCGTTGGCTCCGCGAATCTCCAGCGTGCCCGATGCCGTGCGCACCGTCTCCTTCAGCCGCACCCGGTCGTCCAGATGCCGCCCGGTCAGCGTCCCGCTTGCCCGCAGCCCCTCGACCGTCCCCGCGAAGCAGACCTCCCCACCCCGCGTTCCCGCGCCAGGACCGAGGTCGACCACATGATCGGCGATCGCGATCGCCTCCGGCTTGTGCTCCACTACGAGCACCGTGTTCCCCTTGTCCCGCAGTTGCCGCAGCAGGTCGTTCATCCGCTGGATATCGTGCGGATGCAGCCCGATCGTCGGCTCGTCGAAGACGTAGGTGACGTCGGTCAGCGACGACCCGAGGTGGCGGATCATCTTCGTTCGCTGCGCCTCCCCGCCGGAGAGCGTGCCGGAGGGCCGTTCCAGCGAGAGATAGCCGAGCCCGATCTCCACGAACGAATCCAGCACCTGCTGGAGCTTCTCCACCAGCGGCGCGACGCCGGGATCGTCGATGGTCCGCGTCCACTGGGCGAGATCGCTGATCTGCATCGCACAGGCGTCGGCGATGCTGATGCCATCGATCTTCGAGGAGCGGGCCTCCGCGCTGAGGCGGGTGCCATCGCATTCGGGGCAGACGGTGAGGATCGCGGCGCGCTCCACGAAGGCCCGGATATGCGGCTGCAACGCCTCGATGTCCTTCGAGAGGTAGGACTTCTGGATGCGCGGGATGAGGCCCTCGTAGGTCAGGTTCACCCCATCGACCTTGATCTTCGTCGGCTCCCGGTAGAGCAGGTCGTGCAGCTCCCGCTTCGAGAAGTCGCGGATCGGCTTGTCCGGATCGAAGTAGCCGCACCCCGCGAAGATGCGTCCATACCAGCCTTCGGTGCTGTAGCCGGGAATCGTCAGGGCTCCCTCGTTCAGGGACTTGCTGTCGTCGTAGAGCTGCGTCAGGTCGAAATCGGAGACGCGGCCCATGCCCTCGCAGCGCGGGCACATCCCGCCAGTGCGGGAATAGGTGCGGACCTCGGCCTGCGTCTTCTCGCCCCGCTCGACCGTCACCGCGCCGGTACCGCTGATCGAGGCGACGTTGAAGGAGAAGGCGTTCGGTGAGCCGATGTGGGGCTGCCCCAGCCGGCTGAAGAGGATGCGCAGCAAGGCATTGGCATCGGTGGCCGTGCCGACCGTGGAGCGGGCATTCGCCCCCATCCGCTCCTGGTCGACGATGATCGCCGTGGTCAGTCCATCGAGCACGTCCACGTCCGGTCGCGCCAGGGTTGGCATGAACCCCTGCACGAAGGCGCTGTACGTCTCGTTGATCAGGCGTTGCGATTCCGCCGCGATCGTGCCGAACACCAGGGAACTCTTGCCGGAACCGGAGACGCCGGTGAAGACGGTGAGCCGCCGCTTCGGGAGATCGATGTCGATGTTCTTGAGGTTGTTCTCGCGCGCGCCACGCACGCGGATCAGGTCGTGACGGTCGGCAACGTGATCACCACCGCCGTTCGGGCTGGGGTCGGTCCGGACCAGGGAGGCACTGCTCATCGGGAAGGTTCCTGTCGGTCGTGGCGGGCGCCGGAAGACGGGCGCCGCGGCGGACATTGTTCTGTGTACGTACAGTATCACCGAACGTCGCCATCGGAACGACGACGCCTTTCCGTGGAGTCCTCCTTGCCCGGGAACGACAGAGGCCCCCGCCGGTGGGCGGAGGCCTCTGTCTGAAGCGGCGGGGAAGGGGATCAGCCGAGGATGAGCCGGTCGGCGACCATCACCGCGAAGATGCCGGCCAGGAACCAGATGGAGTAGAAGAAGGTCTGTCGCGCGCGGGCCTTCGACGGATCGACCAAGAGCTTCCAGGCAAGGTAGAGGAACCACCCGCACAACGCGGACGCCCCCGCGAAGAAGATCCAGCCCATCCCGAACGGCACCATCAGCAACGTGACGGCGGTCAGCAGGAGCGTGTAGAGCATGATCTGCTTGCGCGTCTCCTCGTCCCCCGAGACGACCGGCAGCATCGGCACGTTCACCCGGCCATACTCGCCCTGCTTCAGGAGCGCGAGCGCCCAGAAGTGCGGCGGCGTCCAGTAGAAGATGATCGCGAAGAGGATCCAGGCAGGCGGCGCCAGGGTGCCGGTGACGGCGGCCCAGCCGACCAGCGGCGGCACCGCGCCCGCCGCGCCGCCGATCACGATGTTGTGCGGCGAGGTCCGCTTCAGCCACATGGTGTAGATGACGACGTAGTAGAGGTTGCCGATCAGCGCGAGCACCGCCGCCAGCCAGTTGACGAACACCCCGAGCATCAGGAAGCCGATGACGGTGATCCCGACGCCGAAGGCGAGCGCCGCCGCCGGCTTGATCGTGCCGGTGACGGTGCCCCGGCTCTTGGTCCGGTGCATCTTCGCGTCGATGTCGCGGTCGTACCAGCAATTGATCGCGTTCGCACCGCCGGCGGTGAGGGTGCCGCCGATCAGCGTCACCAGGACCGTCCAGAAGGAGGGCACCCCCGCCTCGGCGATCAGCATCGCCCCGAGCGTCGTCACGAGGAGCAGCGTCAGGATGCCCGGCTTCATCAATTGGACGTAATCGTTCGCCACGGCCTTCAGCCGTTGCATCTCTGTCTGCTCGACCGCTGTGAAATCACTCACGCGCCTGCTCCACCAACCTGGTTCGAATGGATCTCGGATGAAAGAGGGAAGCCGGGAAAAGCCGGGTTGCACGGACATGCATCGTCCGCCCTGGAAGGGGCACCCCGATCCCACGGTGTCATTGTACGACCCGAACCGGCATCACGCACCGCCAGGCCAGGGCCGACCGCGAGCGGATGCCCGATCCCCGGCGGGGCACGGCCCGCGAATTGCCCGGCCTTACCCTCTTGACAAACACGCGATGAGGCGAGATTCTGTGATTTATCTCACGAGCGCCGTATACCGTTCGTTATACCGCGCTCCCTACCGGTCCGATTGCCGACCCAAACGAGTCCCCGCGCATTCGCCGCTGAACGCGCCTGCATCGAAGGAGATGTCTCATGGTTGCCGCACCCGTTACCCTGCTCGATCCCAGTGATTACAAGACCTACCTGTCGCCGGGCCAGCGCTTCGTCGCCAGCGACCTCATCACGGAACGCGGTTCCGGCGAAGTGACGGTCGCACGCCTCGTCTACGACCGCTATGGCTTCCTCCACGTCACCCTCCGCACGGATGACGGGCGGGAGATCAGCGCGTTCGCCGAGCAGATCGAGCTGGCGATCGCCGAGGGGCACCTCAGCCCCATCGGGGTCCCGTCGCTTCACAGCGTCTGCTGAGCCCATCCGGACATGACGAACGCCCCCGGTCGATGACGACCGGGGGCGTTCTTGCTGGCACGATGCCGCGGCTCAGGCGAGCGCGGTGGCAGGCTCCAGCGGCAGCTCCGACGTGCAGAAGCCGCAGCGCGTCGCCTCGACCGGCACCTCGTTGATGCAGTACGGGCACTTCTTCGTGGTCGGATCGGCGGGCGGCTCCGTCCGCGCCCGCGCGACGAGCATGTTCATCGGCTTCACCACGAAGAAGAAGATGACCGCCGCCGTGATCAGGAAGGCGATCAGCGCGTTCAGGAACGAACCGACCCCGAACCACGCACCGTTGATGTGGAAACCGATATCGCTGTAGTCCGGCTGGCCGCCGATCGCCGCGATCAGCGGCGTGATGAAGCTGTCCGTGAAGGCCGAGACCACCGCCCCGAACGCGGCGCCGATGACCACCGCGACGGCGAGGTCGATCACGTTGCCACGGAGCAGGAAGGTCTTGAACTCGTCGATGAGCGGCGCGTTCGCCACGGACTTCAATCGACCCACATTGTTGGCCATACCGGCGTTCCCTCCCGAAATCGTTGCCCGGTCCGTTCCGGACAGTCCAGCCCGATCTCTCCGTGTTCGAATCCTAACGCACCTCGCTACGTTTGCGGGGGACAGGAGCTCGCGGTTGCCGTGAGCGTGTAGGTCGCCTCTCCAGGCTCGTTGCCCATGAAGAAGGTCT
>JBQCJS010000252.1:0-2995 GCA_051952485.1 Thermomicrobiales bacterium
CGGCGCCCCCGGCAGGTCGAGCCGGACCAGGTGCGTGTCCGCCGACCGCCGCGCGTCCCTCTCCAGTTCCGCCACCGCCCGCGACACCCACTCCCGCGACATCCCCGCATCCCTCTCGCTGCTCACCCGCCCTGGCCCTTCATCGAGCCCCTGTGGCGGACACTGTACCGCGTCGCCACGACCCGTTCGCAGTCCACCGCCGTTCAGGTCATCCCTCCGGGACCCGGGCGGCGGTGGACTGCGGGGCATGGAGCCCGGTTCGGCACGTCCCCCACGATTGCCCGTCGCTCATCCGGATGGGCGATGTTCGCAGGGGCCGCCGCCATCGCATCGACATGCACGGCGAGACAACACGCTACGGCACGACGATCTGGCTCTCCACCGGCTGTTCGATCAGCTTCGTGGCGACACCGGTCGCCGGGTCGATGCTCTCCAGCGTGAGCACGAACGTCCATGTCCCCTTGCTGAACCCGGTGCCAGGGATATACCGCTGCTGGACCGGGGTGCTGCCCGTCGCCAGCGAGACCGATGGCAGCAACTGGAACGTCTCGACCTCGGTCCCATCCTTGTAGGCCGTGATCGAAAGCCGGGCGTTCGGCAGCGGCGTCCCGTTGTTCACGATCGATCCGGTCACCGTGGCGAACTGCGGCGCGTTCGCATCCGGCCCGGCGGCGATGGCGATGTCCTGGAAGACGATGGCGGTCTGGATCGGGGTGGCAGGGGCCCTCGCCTCGAACGCGAGATCCTTGACCGTCGCCTCGACCTTCGTCTCGGCGTCGCTGAGCGTGAGGTCGATCGTATAGCTGCCGGCCGGAAGCGGCTGCTGCAACACGAACTGCAGCAGCGTCTCGGTCCGCGCATAGACGCTGCCCATCGCGACGTTCGCGCTGAGGACCTCCTCGCCCTTGGCGTCCTTCACGGCGATGGTGCCGGCCGGACGCAGCCGCAGGGCGCCCGGGTTGCGGATCTCCACACTGAGCGTGGGCGATGAGCCGGAGGCGTCGTAGGTGGCGGCGCCGATCTCCAGGCCGGGTTTCGCATCCCCTTCCACCGTGATGTCGATCGCCACGGCCTTCTGGATGATCTGGTCGAAGAGCGGGGTGCCCTCCACCGGCACGGGATCGGCAGTCTGCACCACCAGGGCGCTCACGTAGTTTCCCGGCGCGGCGTCGTACGGAATCGCCACCTTGAACGAGATCTCGCGTCCTTCGTTCGGCTGGAGGGTATAGGTCCCGGGGGAGTAGCTGATCCAGGTGGTCGGCGCCTGGCTCGCGGTGCCCTCCGCCGTGACTCCCATGCCACCATTCGTCAACGTCACGACATCGGCCACATACGTGCGCAGGTCGATCGCGTCCTTGCCGAGGTTTCCGAACTGGACCGTCAGTTCCAGCGTGTCGCCGGCCTTCGCCTTTTCCTGGAAGAAGGAGCCATCCACCTGGCCCTTCGGGTTGACGGAGAAGGAGACACCCGTCGTGGACGTGGTCGCCGGCGAGGCCGGCGGGGTCGCATCCTGCGCCACGGCAGTGCCTGTCAGCGGCGTGCCGAGGGTGACGGCCATGAGAAGCGCCATGCCCGCCGCGACGACCCGCTCCCGGACCGCCCGGCGCCATCCTGATCCTGTCACCGTCATCCCCCTGCCCTGACACATACATGCCGCATGGACAAATCTGCCACGCGCGCATTGTAGCCAATCGGCGCGAAGTGACGAAAGTGCAGGGAGAGCGGCGACTCAGGAACCGGATGTCAGCGTCACCGTGAGCGTCGTGGTGTACGTGCCGGCGATCGCGCCATCGGGCACCCGGATCGTGCCGGGCATGGTGTAGTCGAAGGTGCCGGTTCCGGCGCGGCCCTGCGCGGAGAGGATGCGCTGCGGCTGGGTCGACATCGTGAGGCCGGACCGGCTCACCCCGTTCGTGCTGGCGCCGTCGCGTCCCTGGATCGTGCCCTGCCTGAAGGAGAGGTTGCCGATGGGGATGGAGGACGCGCCGGAACGCAGATCGCCGCTCGCGGCCATCGTCACCGTCCAGCCCGGCGCGCCGCTGCGCGTGTCGGTCACGGTGATCACGATCGATCCCGTGGCATTCTGGTAGCTCGACCCAGGACGGTAGGTGACGGCGCTGAAATTCGCGCCGGTGACGGAGACGGCGAACGCGCTGTCGAGCGAAGGCCCGACATTCAGGGTGGCGGTGGTGGACGTCGAGGTCTCTGCCGACGCCCGGTGCGGACCACAGGCCACGAGCAACAGCGCCACGGCCACGATCCGGAGCGCGCCGGAACCGGGGAACGATCGGCTCCTCATGGGGACGCCGTCTCCTGGGAAATCGTCGCCGTCACCGGGGCGTTCAGCACTCCGAGCGGGGCATCGGCCGGCACGATCACCTGGAACCCCAACGCGAGCTGGATGGACGGGACACTCGTCGGCCCAGCGACGATCATGGCGATGAGGCACGGCTCGTCCAGGCCACAGGGACTCCCCGGGGCGAGCTGCCCGCTCACCGAGACGAGCAGGAGATTGGCGGCGTCGAGATCACGGCCATCGGCGGTCGCGAGCGATCCGCTCTCGATCGCGATGGTCCACATCCCGCAACTCCGGTCCAGCCCGTCCACCTGCAACGTGGTCGACCCGCCCAGCACCGCCACCTGGTCGGTGGACGGCAGGCTCACCTCACCGAACGCCAACGGTCCGAGAAACGCGATCGAGGGTTCCGGAATCGCCGCCAGCACCGGCGTCACGACTGCGGCCCGGGTCGTGGCTCCCCGGGCGGATATGGGGACGGCGGGTGAGCCGGGAGCGGTGAGGTCGGCTGCGATGAGGATGTTCACGGGCGGATCGTCGGTCACGCAGGCAGCCCGAGCGAGGCGAAGCTGGAACGTCAGCGTGCGCTCCAGGGTCTGCTCGGTGTCGGTGGCAGCGGCGGCATTTCCGGTGACGAAGGCGTCGGTGATCGAGAGAGGCGTGCCGTCCCCGGCATCGACCCACGTCTCCTCCCCGGCG
>JBQCJS010000253.1:0-3420 GCA_051952485.1 Thermomicrobiales bacterium
TCGGCCTTCTCCACCATCGGGCGGTACTTGGCGGCGAGGGCGTCGAAATCGAGGCCCTTGATGTCGGTGTAGACGTACTGGGCCTTCATGTCCTTGATCAGCGCGTCGAACGCCTCGGTGTAGGACATGTGGCTGTAGTCGGTGAAGCCGTCGTCGCCTTCGATGATGGGGATGTCCTCGGTCGCCTTGCGCTCGACGGTGAACGGGTTCGTGTTCAGGTCGACCACCGACCACCCGGCCGGGATTGGCCCCACCGGGTCGTCCGCCGTGAAGAACTTGCCGTCCGGCCCCATCCCCGTCGGGAAGACTTGGTTGTCGTCCGGCGCCCACACCACCAGCCGGCCGCCGATGATGTCGTAGTCGCCCACGCTGAACTTCAGCGAGGAGTAGCCGAAGGTGCCGATCTCCTGGGGGCTGATGAAGGGGTCGCCCTCCTGGTTCGCCATGAACTCGACCGAATAGACCTGGACGCCCTTCGCATCGGCGTGGTCGGGGTCGAAGGAGAAGCTGGTGCCCTGTGGCGCGATCGGCAGGTCGATCCGGAACGAGGCGCCCTTCGAGAGGTCACCATCGATCTGGCCGAGCACCTGCCCGGTGAGGGTGATGTCCGGCGCGGGCGTGGGCGATGCGTCGGGGTTCGGGGTCGCCGCAGGGGTTGCATCGCTGGCGGGTTCCGATTCCATCAGGGGAATCAGGTCCATCAGCAGCATGTAGTGCTGGGAGAAGGTGGAGATGAAATCGGGGTTGTTGATGGTCACGGTGCCGGTGAGGGTCGCGACCCCGCTCTCGTCCGATCCCTGGGCGGTGGCTGCGGCAGTGGTCAGCCCCGGGGCGAGGAGCGAGCAGAGCATCAGGGCAACGAGTGCGAGCGACACGCCGGTGCCGCGCGCGACGGAGAGCAGGGAACGGGTGCGGGATCTCGACATCATGACGGAACTCCCCGTACGCCGGATGGCCAGCGGCCAGCCGAACAGCAACAGACGCGCACATGCCACCGATGACGACCCTACGATCCTGGACGGTCTCGATTCCCCACAATAGGGATGCAGGCGCCGAAACGCAAGAGCCCGGTCGGCGTCCTACCGCGAGCAGGCGCCCCACATCCCGAGGTGATCGACCTGCGCCTCGTGTTCGGCAGCGGCCAGCTCGTCGTCGTATTCGTCGTCCGGGCGGTAGTGGCGGGCATCGGCATAGCCCCCGCGCACCAGGATCTCCGAGACGAGGAAGGCCTCGCCGGTGTCGCCATCCAGGATCCAGACGTTGCGCAGCCGGCGCCCGTACTGGTCCTCGTCGGAGACATCGCGGCTCACCCACACCACGGAGCCGACCGGCAGCAGCTGCTTCAGGCGCTTGCTCGCCTCCGGGCCGTAGCATTCCACCGGCGAGTTCGGCTTCACCGATTCCGGCGCGTTGATGCCGATGATCCGCGTGACGTAGTACCAGTCGTCGTCCGGATACGTCAGCTGCAGCGTATCGCCGTCCACCACCTTGTGCACGATCATCTGCTCGGCATCGGCGGGCAGCTCCCGCGGTTCCGCGCCGTCCACCGTGAAGGTGTCGGTCCACTCGTCCCCGGCGGTGGGGGCGGGGGTGGGCGTCGTACGCGCCGCCCCGACCGCCCCGCTCCCGAACGCCAGCATCGGGATCAGCAGTGCCACGGCCACCACCACCACTACCCATCCGGTTCCCGTCATCACCCGTCGGCCCACGCGCCCTCCCATCGTCCGTCCCTGCGACCAGCACCAATCACGATGCCCTGACGATACCATCCCGGGGCGATGGTCATCCCGCAGGAACGGCGAACGCTGGTTCATCGGGCCGGATCGCCATTCCGGGCGCAGCTGGCAGAGGTCCGCCCAGGTAGGGTCCCCATGCCGGCTTCCCGGACGGCATGCCTGGCTCGACAGGCGTGCTACCATCGTTCCAACGCGCTGGGGGTGCCTGCCCATCCGGTTCCGGATGGCTGGCTGAGAGAGTCCCTTCGAACCTGACCCGGTTAGGACCGGCGGAGGAAAGTGCGACGAGCCCGTTACCGGCCCGGAGTGGCTGATCCCGACTCGCCCGCACCCCACCCCGTCGATCGCCCAGCGATCCGGGGTGGTGTCGTGTCCGGCGGCCCGTTGCCGCCGCGCGGGAGTCCGCCAGCCAGCATGATCCAGCCTCCCTCCGATCCGGTCCACGGCCACACCCACATCCACCGCCATCACCTGCAGCTGGTCGCCGATCCCGCCACGATCCTCGACGACGCGGGCCACGAGCGTGTGCGCGCCGCCATGCACGCCGGCCTCGATTCCGTGCAGGTGCGTGGCCCCGGATCGTCGGCCCGCGAGATGGTGGAGGCCGCCCGGCGCCTGCTGCCCGCCGCTTCCAGCCAGGGCGTCGTGGTCATCGTCAACGATCGTGCCGATGTCGCCCTCGCCTTGCTTCCCGCGCGCCGCGCGGCCCGGGGTGGCCTCATCGTGCCGGTCGGTGTCCACCTTGGCGCTCGGTCGCTGCCGGTTGCGCTCGTCCGCCGGCACCTCCCGCTGCCGTTCGTCGGCGTCTCCGTGCACACCGTGGAGGAGGGGATCGCCGCCGTCCGCGATGGCGCGGATTACCTCACCTTCGGCCACGTCTTCCCGACCGCCTCCCATCCCGGCGAGCCGCCCGCCGGGCTCGACCCCCTGCACGCGTTGGCCGGAGCGGTGGAGGTGCCCGTTTTCGCGATCGGCGGCATCGACGCGTCCAACGTCCGGGAGGTCCTCCATGCCGGGGCGAGCGGCATCGCCGTCATCTCCGCCATCCTGGACGCTCCCGACCCCGCCGCCGCGACGTCGGACCTCCGCGCCATCCTGGACGGCGCGGAGGATGACGCTCGCCACCGCATCGGACCGGCCTGATCGCACCGCGCACCACCAGGCAACACCTCATTCTCATGGAAGGAACCACCATGCAGCTCACCGTCAACCAGCAGGCCATGACCATCGACCGCGCCACGACCACGCACACCGTTGCCGAGTTCGTGCGCGAGAAGGCCCTCCCGGAGAAGGCGATCGTCATCGCCATCAACGGCGATGTCATCGTCCGCTCGGCCTGGGAAACCACCGCGCTCAAGGACGGCGACGAGGTGGAGGTGGTCCGCGCCGTCTCCGGCGGCGACCATGAACCACCCGCGGAAGATCCCCTGACCATCGCCGGGGTGCAGTTCTCCTCCCGCCTCTTCCTCGGTACCGGCAAGTACGCCGATGCCGCGACGATGCAGGCCGCGCACGACATCTCCGGCACCGAGATGATCACCGTCGCCATCCGCTACATGAACCTCGACGCCTTCAACGGTGATGCGCCGTCGTTGCTCGACCAGGTCGATCTCTCCCGCTACCGGCTGCTTCCGAACACCGCCGGCGCCTACACGGTGGCCGACGCCGTGAAGATGGCCCGGCT
>JBQCJS010000254.1:0-4105 GCA_051952485.1 Thermomicrobiales bacterium
CGATCTGGACAAGCCGAAGGTCCCGCCCAGCCTGAGCTCCGTCGCCGCCTCGAAGCGGGCGCGCATCCGCATCCCCGTTCCCACCACCCGGCGCCGGAGCAAGCCGAAGCCGGACGCGGCCGATCCCCACGACCAGGAACGCAAGCCTCCCACCCCGGCCGGCCCCAGGTGGCCCCTGGTGGTCGCTGGCCTGCTGCTCCTGGTTGCGATCGGCTCCTTCCTGGTCATCAACCACTACCGGGACGAAACCGATGTCTTCTACGTCGCCGTGGTCGCCCCGATGAGCGGCGAGAATGGGGCCATCGGCGAGGAGGTGGCCAATGCCGCGACCATCGCCCGGGACGACTTCAACGCCACGGCCAGCCGGGGTCCGAGGATGGAGCTCGTCTTCTTCGACGACCAGAACGACGCCGAGCAGGCAACGGCCATTGCCCGGCAGATCGTGGACGACAAGCGGTTCGTCGGGGTGATCGGCCACGGCTCCAGCACCACGTCGCTCGCCGCCGCGCCCATCTACCAGGCCGCCGGAATCCCCGCCATCACCGGGGAGGCGACGATCGACGAGCTCACCCAGTATCCCGATTACTTCCGCACCATCTTCACCAACTCCACCGAGGCGACCATCCTCGCCGACTACATCCCCAACGTCCTGGGCCAGAAGCAGGTGAGCATCATCGCCGGCACCAGCGACTACGAAGCCTCGCTGGCCAGTGAGTTCGCGAAGGCGTTCGCCACCAAGGGCACCATCACCCACACCTGGACCATCACCGACGACCGCACCGGCTCTGTCGCCGGGATCGTGAACGAGATGAAGTCCGCGAAGGACATCGGCATGGTCTTCCTCGTGACGACCAACGCCAACGGGTACGAGATGGTGGTGCAGATGCGGCGCGCCGGGCTGAATCCGCCCCTCATCGGATCGGAGTCGCTGGGGAGCGAGTATTTCGCCGACCTGTTCAGCGACCTGCCGGAGGAACAGAACGATCCTGGCTACTTCACGCAGGGCATGTACGCGGTCTCGCCGCTGCTCTACGACTCGGTCGGCGGCGACACGCTCTCCTTCGCCCGCGAGTACCTGGACGAACACGGGGTCATGCCCGGCTGGCGCGGCCCGAAGACGTGGGATGCCGTGATGGCGCTGGGCATCGCCGCGCAGCGCGCCCACATCACGGAGGACCGGGACCAGACCGCCACCTATCGCACCGGCATCATTGCGCAGCTCCGCGCCATGAACGACCAGGAATCCGCCTTCCGGGGGCTGGCGGGGCCGCTCTTCTTCACCGGGGAGGGCGATTCCCCCCAGGGCTTTTCCGTGGGCCAGTTCGACAACGGGGACCTCTTCAGCGCCCCCACCCAGTACCGGCTGGTGACGAACCTCTCCGAGCACGATATCCAGGAGGAGGTGGCCTCGGGCCGCACCATCGCGCTCAACGGCTACTACATCCGGCAGTACCGGGTGGTCTACGTCGGGATCGACATGATCGAGCTGCGGGACCTGTCCACGGCGAACCAGACCTACACCGCCGATTTCTTCATCTACTTCCGCTACAACGGCGACGATGCGCCGCTGAACATCGTCTTCACCAACGCCCAGAACAGCAGCCTCTCGCTGGGAACGCCGCTCAACAGTTCGACCACCCGGGCCGGCATGAACTACCGGCTCTTCCGGGTGCAGGGAACGTTCAATGAGCCGATGGCCTTCCAGGATTACCCCTGGGACCGGCACCAGTTGACCATCCGCTTCCAGAACCCGGAATACACGCAATCCGATATCGTCTACGTGCCCGATCCCAGCCTGCTCCAGAAGCCCCAGACCCAGCGGCTCGTCAGCGGCTTCGACCTCTCGCGTCCCTTCAATCGCGTGCCGAGCTGGGCCGTGGATTCGGTGAACTTCGAGCAGGACGCCATCACCACTGAGGCGGACGACTACGACACCCAGGGGCTGGTGCAGTACTCCGAGTTCCGGGCGGTGATCGACATCGGGCGCGACGTGAACCGGTTCCTGATCAAGAACCTGCTGCCGCTCCTGCTGCTGACGCTGGTGACCTACATCGCGATCTGGTTCCCGGCGGAACAGGCGGGCGCCCGCGTCGGCTTCGCGATCACGGCGTTGCTCTCCTCCTCCGTGATGCTGAACTCGATCTCCAGCCAGTTGCCCGATATCGGGTACACCGTCGCGATCGAGTGGGGGTATTACGTCTACATCGGCCTCTCGGCGGTGCTGGTGCTGCTGACGATCGCGGTGGACCGGAGTTTCAAGGCGAAACGCTTCGCCCGCGTGCGGCGGCTGGACACCTTCATCCGCACGATGTACCCGCTGGCGATCCTGGCGGCCGTCTGCGTCTACGGGTGGCTCTTCTACTGGAGCTGACCCCGCGGCCCGACAGCCAACCCCGCCGCGGGGGCCAGGGCTGCGCGATAACGCCAGGCCCCCGCGGCGGGGCGCGTCCTATTCCGCCGGAAGCCCCGCACCCACCGACGAGAGGCCGGTGATGAGATCCCGCGCGAACTCGTCGAGGTGATCCGCCATCTCGGCGCGGGCGCGCTCCGCGTCACCGGCCACGATCGCGGCGAGGATGCGCTCGTGGCCGGCGATGGAATCGGGGATCACGCGCTCCATCGACCCGGTGGTGATCAGCGAGCCGATGCGCCGGATCTGGTTCACCGGCTGCATCATCTTGGCAAGCAACCGGTTGCGGGCGGCATCGAGCAACGCATCGTGAAAGGCGAGATCAAGGTCGGTATAGACCGCTGGCGCGATCCCCGGCGCGCGCATCGCCTGGACGATGGCCGAGAGCGTCGCCACGTCGTCGTCCGACCGCAGGAGCGCGGCAATCCCGGCGATATCCACCTCGATCGTCCGCCGGATGGCGAAGAGGTCCGCGGCGAGATCGCCGATCAGGCCAGCCTCGGCGCGGATGCGGATCAGGTCGGGATCGAGGTCGTCCCAGGCGGCATGGCCGAGCACGATGGTGCCGATGCCATGCCGGACCTCGATCAGGCCCAGGCTCTGCAGGCGCTTGATCGCCTCCCGCACCACCGTGCGGCTCACGCCGAACCGCTCCGAGAGCTGGGGTTCCGGCGGCAGCAGCCCGCCGGCCGGAAGGTCGCCGCGCAGGATCTCTCCCGCCAGTTCGTCGATGATCGCATCCGCGAGTCGCGGCCGTCGTCCTGTCGTCCCCGCCATCGGCCTCCCCAAGCGAAGCTGCGATGTCCGGGGCCCTGCGATCCGTCGCGGCCGGACGTCACACGTCATCCGCGAAGCATACCGAATCGGCGGCGTTCAGGTCGCCGGGGCGCCGCGATCGGGGTGATCGAGGGGCGAGATGCCGACCGACGCCGCCATCTCCGCGAGTTCGGCCAGCACCTCGGCCCGGATGGGGGTGCCCTGCGCGCGATTCACCGCCTCCGATTCGGCTTCCGGATCGCCCGGCACCATCACCCCGTCGGCGATCACCCCTTCGGCCAGTGGCGCGGCGCGGAGTTCGGCGATCATGGCGTCCATCGCGGCATTGAACTCGGCGGGGTCGCGGAAGGCGTCGATCCGCCAGGCGAGGAAGCAGTGGCCGATGCCACCCGGCGAGGAATAGCCCGATGCGGCCGTGCTGCGGCCGATGTCGTAGCTCCACGCGCTGCCGGCGAGCATGGCGGTCAGCACCTCCACCATCACACCGAGGCCGTACCCCTTGTGTCCCGACTGCTCGCGGGGGCCGCCGAGGGGCATCAGGCCGGCCACGGCCTTCGGATCGGTCGTGGGATGCCCGTCGCGGTCGAGCGCCCAGCCCTCCGGGATCGGCAGGCCGGCGCGCCGGGCGATCTCAATCTTGCCCCACGCGACGGTGCTGGTGGACATGTCGAGGATGAAGGGGCGCCCGGAGCCGGTCGGCACGGCGAAGGCGATCGGGTTCGTGCCCAGCATCGGCACGCGGGAGAACATCGGCACCACGAGTCGGGAGGCGTTCGTCATCGCCATGCCCCCGAGACCGCGTTCGGCGGCCATCAGTGCGTAGGACCCGGCGATGCCGAAATGATTGCTGTGGCGGACCGTGGTGAGGCAGATGCCGGATTCCTCCGCCTTGGCAATGGTGCGCACCCTTGCCTGCCG
>JBQCJS010000255.1:0-3903 GCA_051952485.1 Thermomicrobiales bacterium
GCGCCGCATCCTCCAGTTCACCCAGACGATGTTCGCGGTGCTCGCGCTCTCGATGTCGCTCCTCATCTTCTCGAATCTCGTCCAGCTCTGGCACGTCTACCTCGTCGCGCTGCTCTTCGGCATCACCACCGCGATCGACCAGCCAGCCCGGCAGGCATTCGTCTCCGAGATGGTCGACCGCGACGCCGTGATGAACGCCGTCTCCCTCAACTCCGCTGTCTTCAACACCGGCCGCGTGGTCGGACCCGCCGTCGCCGGCGGCCTGCTGGCGCTCTTCGGCCCGGCGGTCTGCTTCCTCATCAATGCCATCAGCTTCATCCCCGTCGTCGCCGCATTGACGGCGATGCACCTGCAACCGCACGTCCGCCGCATCTCCGGCTCGGCGGTTTCCGGCATCCGGGAGGGTCTGGGCTACATCCGCCGCACCCCGGAGATCGCCCGCACCATCCTCCTGATCGGGTTCGTCGGCACCTTCGCCGTCAACTTCAACATCTGGGTGCCGCTCCTCGCCCAACAGGATTTCCAGGCCGGCGCCGGGACGTATGGCCTGCTGATGTCGTCGATGGGAGTCGGCTCGCTGGCCGGGGCGCTCTCGCTCGCATTCTTCGGTGGCCGCCGCCCGAACCGGAACCGGATGCTCGCCGCCGCCATGGGCCTCGGCATCGCCGAGGTGGCGCTCGGCTGGGTGGCCTCGGTCCCCCTCTCCGTCCATATCGGGATGGTCGCGCTCGCGGCGATCGGGTTCCTGAGCAGCAACGCGATGGCGACCGCCAACACGATCGTCCAGACCACCGCCAGCGACCAGTACCGCGGCCGCGTGATGGCGGTCTACATGACGGTCTTCACCGGCACGACCCCGGCCGGCGCGCTGGCGGCGGGCGCGATCGCCGAGAACTTCGGCGCCCCGGCCTCGGTGGCCGCCGGTGGCGCGATCGCCTTCCTCGCGGCGGTCGTGATCGCCTGGACCACCCGCTCGGGCATCACGAACGGCATCAAGTCCGTCGCCAAGGTCCAGACGGGTTCGTCCGGTTCGAACGCGGACTGACCGCGAACGTCCCGCCAACGCGGGTACAATGCCTCCGCAGCCATGACGGCTGCGGAGGCATTGCCGTCATCATGCGGTCACGTTCGCCGTCTGGCGCTGTGACATCGCCGGGACGTGAACCGAGCCCATGGGATTCAGCCCGTTCATCCTCATCAGCCTCTTCTACGCGGTGGTCGGCATCCGGGTCGTCGTCCAGATCGTCCAGCGCCGTCGCGAAGTCTTCGATACCACCTTCACGCCATTCGACCGCTCGATGGTCGACCAGGCCGCGTTCTTCATCCTCGTGCCCATCTCCGTCGCCCTTCACGAGCTGGGCCACGCCGTCACGATCTGGGCACTGGGCGGCCAGGTCGTGGACTTCGGGTTCTACGGCTTCGCGGGCTACGTCTCGTTCTACCCGTCCGAGTTCACGCCGGCGCAGCGCATCCTGATCGCGGCGGCGGGCAGCATCGTCAACCTCATCCTGATCCTGATCGCGCTGGCGGTGGTCTTCTTCCGGAAGCCGCCGATGCGCGCCGCCTACAACGAGCTGCTGCTGCAATTCGCCTTCATCTCGGGCATCAACGCCTTCATCTTCTATCCCGTCCTCGATGTCGTCTCCAACTTCAACGGCGACTGGCGACAGATGTACGACGGCGGCGTGCCCGCGCTCAGCTTCGCCATCGGCGTCGTCCACATCGCGATCCTCGCCGGTGGATACTGGCTCTATCGCAGCCCCCGGATGAAGGCGCGGATGGCGACGCTCACCGATGTGCCGCCCGGCTACGAGCGCGGGATGCTGGGCGGCATCCAGCCCAGCAAGCTCGATCTCTCCACGCTCAGCCCGGCCGAACGCACCCTCCGCGAGGCGGCCGAACGCGTCGCCGGCGGGTGGGACACGCGCGTCGAGACCGGCGTCCAGCGGTTCAACGGGGGATCGGCGGTGACCCTGATGTGGCGACGGGGCCGCCTCCAGCACGTCGTCGCGGCGCGGACGTTCCCGAACGGATCGACGGACCTGATCGCGATCCCCACCACCCCGCCCGGCCCAGCAAACAGCTCCCCGGCTCCCCGCCAGCTGCACCGCTGGCCCAGCGTGCCCTCCACCGATGACCTCACGATGGGCCTCCGCATGGCGATGGAGTCCGTCGACCGCGAGGGGTAGCGGTGCGATATCGCCTCACGCCACTCAGGCGGGGACCGGGGCGGTCGCCTCGACCGTCACCCGCAGGCCGTCGTACGCAGGTTCGTACCCCGAAGCTGCCGTCCAGGCCGCCAGCTTCTCGTGCGTGGGATTGCTGTGATGCGCGAAGTGCGTCGCCATCACCCGCGTGTGACCACCGATCACCCCCGCTGCCCGTGCCCGCGCGATCTCCTCGACGAAGGTTCCGGCATTGTGATGCGCCCCCGCCGGACCGACCTGCACGCCGCCGGTGTGATCCAGGACGAAGGCATCGAAGACCCAACCGAGGTCCGCCAGCCGCTCCCAGGTGCCGTTCGCGAGCGTCCCGGTGTCCGTGCCGTAGAAGAGCCGGCCGCCATCCGGTCCCTCGATCGCGAAGAGCATGGCCTCGACCCGGCCGCCGCCGTGGGTGGCGGTCACGGTCTGGACGCGATACGGCCCGATCCGGAACTCCTGCCACGGCGCGATGGTCCGCAGGGCGATCCGGTGCCGGCGCTGGGTCTCCGGGTCCGCGAAGTCGGTTGCTTCGCTTTCCAGGCTCTCCAGGGCATTGATCCGCTGGAGCGCCGTCGCCGAGCAGGCGTACTCCATCGTCGCGATGCCCTCCACATTGCACCCCTCGTGGCGGGCGAAGAAGGAGAGCACGTCGAGATGGTCGTTGTGGGGATGCGTCTGGATGCCGTAGCGGACCTCGTTCAGGGGGATGCCGTGGCGCATCGACGCCGCGACCAGGTCCGGCCCCATGTCGATCAGCAACTGCCCGTCGATCAGCGCCGACGCGCGATAGCGGAAGGACGTGCCGCCCAGATCGCGGGCCTCGATGCAGTTGGCGCAGGCGCAGAAGGGATCGGGATAGCCTTCGGCCGCTGCCGTGCCCAGAAAGGTCAGTTCCATGACGATGCGCTCCTCGGAAAAGGTCGGACAACCATGACAGCCGCCATGATGCCCGATATTCCGGGAAGCGCAATCATCGGATCGTGAACGACCTTCGGGCGGTCAGTCGTCGCTCGCGCCCTTCACCCAGTTGCCGTCGTCGTTCTTGTGGTACTGCTTCTTCACCGCGCCCCATGCAACCCGATGGGCGCGTTCCTCATCGTGCTTGTACTCATCCCACGCGCTATTGAACGCTTCCTTGTAGATGTCCTGCGCGTGGTCCGGCAGGTTGTCGCGAACACTGTCCGGAAGATCGGTGCGATGGGCATAGGGCATGACGGAACTCCTTTCGGGACGGACCAATCGCCTGTCATCCCTCCCGCAGCCGCCATACCACGAGCATCCCGTCCGAGGGTCAGCCAGCGGCCCCGGCCGGGCCGACCGCGATGCCATCGTTGCCCTGCGCCGCGAAGACCTGCAGGAAGCGATCCCACGTCACACGGTACTGATACGGCCGGGTGCCATTGGTCGAGGTCGGGCCGAGCGGATCGCGGATGATCACATCCTGCTCGTTGTAGCCCATCACGATCAGCGCGTGATCGTTGCCCAGCACCACGGGGTACTGCTGGTTCGTGGGCGTGATCCAGGTCGCCGGCACCCAGTCCAGGAAATCGACCGTCGACTTGAAGAAGACCGGATGGCCCGCCGCCAGCGCCCCCTCGATTCCGGTGCGGTCGTTGACCGCCTTCGCCGTCAGCCCCGACCCCTCGAAGACCTTCTTCATGGCGTTGCCACGCGCCCGGGCCAGGAAGTTCGTGGTGTA
>JBQCJS010000256.1:0-7124 GCA_051952485.1 Thermomicrobiales bacterium
CCACCTCCTCATTCCGCCCACCACGAATCAAGGATTGCGTTCATGGCTCATGCCACCGCTCCCACCACCGACGCTGGCTCCCCCGCACCAACTCCCGTCCAGGCCCCGACCGGCGAACGCCGGATCATCGTCGCCGACGTGCTTGGCTACTGCTGGGGCGTGCGGCGCGCGGTGGACATCATCTCCGATGCCGCGAACCCGGCGAACAAGATCGGCCCGATTGGCGACATCATCCACAATCCGCAGGTGGTGGACCGCCTGCGCGAACGCGGCGTGATCGGCATGACCTCCGTGGAGGAGGCGAAGGCGCAGGGGATGCGCCGGGTCGCGATCACGGCGCACGGGATGGGTCCGCACCTCGCGCTGGAGGCCGAGCAGGCCGGCCTGGAACTGATTGACACGACCTGCCCGCTGGTGACGAAGGTGCAGCGCCTGGCGCAGAAGCTGGTGCGGCAGGGCTATTTCCTCGTCGTCTACGGCGATTCCTACCACCCCGAGGTGAAGAGCGTGCTCGGCTGGGCGGCGACCTCGAAGTCGGTAGCCGCCAAGAAGGTGGAGGACCTGCCCTGGAACGCCCCGCGCGGCACCAAGGGTGAGGGCGTGGTGACGCCGCCGCGCAAGGTGGCGCTGGTCAGCCAGACGACGAAGAACATCGACGATCTGATGGCGTTCTCCGACAAGCTCCAGAAGATGGTGATGCCGGACGGCGGTGAATTCCGGCTCTGCAATACGATCTGCGAGCCGACCACCGAGCGGCAGAACGCCCTGCGCCGGATGGTGAAGGACGTGGATGTGGTGTTGGCGATCGGTGGTCGCAAGAGCTCCAACACGGCGCGCCTGGCCGATGTCGGGAACTCGCTGGGCGTGCCCTCGTATCACATCGAGCGGCCCGAGGATATCGACCCGGCGTGGCTGGAGACGGCGACGAACGTCGGGGTGACCGCGGGCGCCTCCACGCCGGACGATGTGATCGAGGACGTGGTGAACCACCTGACGTCGTTCGGATTCACGCCGCCGGACGGGGGCATCCGCCCGGTCGACCCGGATTACGTGCCGGCCTACTAGGACTTCTCCCGCTTCCACGTGATGACGCAGCCGCCCCCGCTGGATCGACCGATCCGGCGGGGGCGGCTTCTTGGTTCCGGGCTTTTCTCGCCTGTGCTAGGGCATCTGCCAGGGCCGGAGAATATGGCTGTTGGTGAATTCGATCGACAGCGAGAAGGCGCGAGCGATTTCCAGCAGATCGGGATCATCGGGTGTCAGGCCCGCATGAAAGCCTCGAGGCTCTCCCATCTCGAATCGGAACGATCCTTCGAAAAGTGCCCAGCACTCCCATGACGCATCGAGGCGAGAGACATACCGCACTCCGGCGTACCCTTGCAGGAAGGAGTACAAGGCAATCGCCTGGGTCAGGAGGCGATGACCGCTGGTGATACGGCTCAGATCGATTTCGGAGACGCCGGCCATATCCAGGAATGGTGCGAATACGCGGTTGAGATGCGCGATGGTGACGTGGCTTCCCAGATCGACAAAGCGGCAGTCCGCGTCGATATACGTATGACCGATGCGGCGCTTCCGGATCCAGTCATTTCCAATCAGGCCATGGTCGAGATAGAGCGGGTCTCGCACATCATTGAGGGCGTCTTCTGTGGTTTCTTCATCGTCGTCGATCTGGCGAAGCGCTTCGACCAAGCCCGGGCGGACACGGAAACGGGCCAATGTCTCGCCGAGCGTCGCAATACGCTGGGTGGCGCAATAGAGCGTCCTGTACTGGGCTGGCTTGTTCAGCAGGATAGGTGTGGGGTCGTCGAACCGATTGCCGAATGTGCCATCGTCATCGGCATAGGCCCAGTCAGGGAACTCGAACGGGGATGTGCCTCTACTGCATCGATAGATGCCACGTTCCGGCGGGGGAACAATGGCCATCTGCTCTGCGGCGGACACGCTTATCCTCCGACCGCGAATGCGCGGGCGGCAGAGAGTACATCCTTGAGGCGATTGTTCCTGAGCAGATCGACAGGTGCTTCGTCGCCGAGCTGGGGATTGAGGCCGATGAACCAGGCCTTGACTGTCGCAGATGACTCGAAGTTCAAGAGATAGGTGGCGACCTCATAGGTTGCCCGAAGCCGCTGCTCCACCCAAGGATCGCGAATCTCCTTGACATCACCGTTTGCCCAGCGGGTCACCGCCTTCGCGTCCGTTACGCCAGCGATATAGGCGGTCAGGCGGCGCGACAGCAGGCCCTGTAACTCGGCGGCCAGTTCGTTGATGGGTGCGGAAACGGCCCCTCGATGGGCTTCCGCGAAGGCTACATCCAACCGCTCCTCCATGTGACGTCTTCCCTTCTCCTTGAACAGGCAGACTGCCAAAGGAAGCCACCTCGTGAGAGCGTTCGCGCGTATGGTGTGCGAATGTCCCTCGAGTGGTGCCATTTCACGCGAATCCGGAGGGATTGTCAATCCGTTCCAGCCAGACACATGAGCGGGGATGCACACCTTCCGGGAGGTGTCGTGGTTCGGGATCGACCGATCCGGCGGGGGCGTCCTTGTATCCGGACCACAGGGATGGGCTGGCGGTGACACGCCGGGCGCACCGGATGGCCCGCTTCGGTAGGGCAACCTTCTTGCGCGCCCACGGAAAATCGCTACACTCTGCACCTTCCGGGACATACGAGGTGTCGTGTGGTCCGTGCCGAATGACGAATGCCGGTGGCGGGGCACCTCGCCGCGCACGGCATTCCGGGTCCCTGTCCTGCGTGGAGTTGCCTGATGATGACCGACGAACCCGCCCCGTCTTCCCGTCCGACCGATCCCGGGATGACGCCTGACCCAGGGCCGCGGTTCGATCGCACCATCGCCTCCATGCCGATCACCTCGCTTCCTCCCGGTCATGCGATCACCGCCGCCATGGCCGACCATCCGGAGTGGCGGGTCGCGCTCGATCGTGTCGTGCGCGAAACCATGGCCGGGGCGGCGGTGCCTCCCGATCTCGTGGTGGCGTTCGTCAGCGGCGCATGGGCGGCGGATTATCCCCTCCTGATCGCCGAACTGCGCGCGGCCACCTGCGCCGAGACGATCGTCGGCTGCTCGGTCGGGGGCGCGATCGGGAGCGGGCGCGAGGCGGAAGGCGTGCCTGCCATCTCGTTGATGGCGGCCTGGCTGCCATCGGCCATCCTGCGGCCCGTCCGGCTGACGCAGGAGCACCTGGCGATGCTGGACGAGCCGGGTGCCCTGGAGTACTGGGGCAATGTCCGGCGGGACGAGGTCCGCTCGTGGCTGGTCTTCTCGGAGCCCTTTCGCTTCGACCTCCAGACATTGCTGGATGGCCTGACCGCCCAGTTCCCGGGTGTGCCGGTGGTGGGAGGGCTCACATCACGCTGGCGCGAGGAGCGGACGGGGTGGGTCTTCCTCGATGGGCAGGTCTACGACGAAGGCGCGGTGGCGCTGGCGATCGGTGGCGATATGCGGGTGCTGCCGATGATGGCCCAGGGATGCGAGCCCATCGGCGAGGTCTGGACGGTGACGGGCGCCGAGCGGAACGTGCTGGCGGCGATCTCGAACCGGCCCGCGGTGGCGATGATGCACGACACCCTGGCGACCCTGCCCCCGGAACGACGGTCCTGGGCGATCCGTAACCTGGTGCTGGGCATTGCGACGGATGAGTATCGGGACGATTTCCACCGGGGCGATTTCCTGCTGCGCGGTGTGATCGGTGTGGACGAGGTGGCCGGAACCCTGACCATCGGCGGGATGCCGCGGGTCGGACAGACGGTGCAGTTCCACATCCGTGATGGCGACAGCGCGACGATCGACCTGATGCAGTCGCTGACGGACATCCAGGCGAGGCTGGGCGAACGCGAGCCGTTGGGGGGCATCCTCTTCGATTGCGTGTCGCGCGGGGCCGCGATGTACGGGGAGCCGCATCACGATGCGGCGCTGATCCGGGCGGCGCTGGGGAACCTGCCGGTGATGGGCGGGTTCGTCGGCGGGGAGATCGGGCCGGCCGGTCGCCGGAACGGGTTGCATGCCTTCACCGCGACGCTGGCGCTGCTGGTGCACGATCCGCTGCCGTAGCGCGATGTGCGCCGTCTCCGGCCTCGCGCCATGCCTTCCGTGCGGCTGGGACCGGAAAATCCATCTTCGCTGATGTACACTCCCCCCGTTCACAGGCCAAGCCACATGGGAGTGCGGATGAATCTGGCGGAGTTGTACTACGTCGGCAAGGTCTTGCAGGAATGCGCCACCATCGGGATGCGGTCGGTGGGGGAATCGCAGCTCTCGACGACCGAGATGATGGTCGCGGAGACCCTCTTCTCCCTCGGACCGTCCACCATCGGCGCGATCGCCCAGCGCACCGGATACGCCCAGAGCCGGGTTTCCACCGTGGTCTCGGCGTTGCATGCGCGGGGATTGCTCACGGTGCAGACCGACGCGCGCGACCGGCGACGCACGATCGTGGCGTTGAGCGATTCGGCCCTCGATGAGGCGCGGCGGGTGAGCGCGCAATCGGCGCGACCGGTGCTGGAGGCGTCGTTTCCCACGGCATCGCGGGAGCAACTGGAGAACCTCGTCTGTGCGGCCGAGGCGTTGCTGCTGGCGCTGGACCCGACCGGGACGAGCCGAGCCGGGGTCGGGTATCTGGTGGAGCGGTCGTAGCGAGCCCGGGTGTCCCGTCCAGATCGGGCGCCGGCACAGCCATCCCGTGACCGCATCGATGTCCGGCGGCGCCGGAAGGCGGATCGCTGCGTGCGTTCCGATCGCTGCTTCGCCGCGCTCAGTGGGTCGTCTCGCTTTCCCTGATGTGTACAGGGAAGGCGGCAAACCACCGGCCGCAGCGACCACAACCACCACCACAACCACTGCGAGGGTTTGCCCTACAGAGTGGTCCGACCGAATTGCCCGCCGATCCGGCCGAACCACGTTGTGGGGCGGCCCCTCGCGCTGCGGCCTTCATGGCGGCCCGCCAAGCGTGAGGGAAAGCGAGACGCTGCGTTGAGTTCGCGTCGATGCGGCCCGTGTGGTCGCCTTGCGCAAGGTGCCCACGCAGGTCGCATCTGGGGGTGTTCCAGGCGGTTGGGTCGCGCCAGGTCCTACGATTCCGGGGCGCAGCGGAAGCAGGTGACGAGATGGTCGTCCACCATGCCGACGCTCTGCATGAAGGCGTAGACGATGGTGGGACCGACGAAGGTGAAGCCCCGCTTCCGGAGGTCCTTCGAGATCGTGGTCGCCAGCGGTGTGGTCGCCGGGACATCGCCGAGCGCCCGCGGCCGGTTCACGATCGGCTCGCCGTCCACGAAATCCCAGCAATAGTCGCTGAACGAGCCGCGGTCGTCCTTCAGGGCGAGGTAGGCCCGCGCGTTCTGGACCGCCCCGCGTACCTTCAGCCGGTTGCGGACGATGCCGGGATCGGCCAGCAGGCGGGCGATGTCATCCTCGCCATAGGCGGCGATCACCCTAGCGTTCCACCCGTCGAACGCCCGGGAGAAGGCATCGCGCTTGCGCAGGATCGTGATCCAGCTGAGTCCCGCCTGGAACCCCTCCAGCATCAGCCGCTCGAACAGCTCGTCGTCGTCGCGGCAGGGCGTGCCCCACTCCTCGTCGTGGTAGGCGATGTAGAGCGGATCGGAGGTTGCCCAGCCGCAACGGGGGCGGTCATCGGGGGGCAGGAGCTCGGGTCTGGTGGCCACGGTGGTGCGTCTCCGGATCGGATCGGACGGTCGATAGGGCGAGTGTAGGGAGAACGCATGTTCGCGTCAATCCGTGGGGCGGGATGGGCAGGCGAGGGCTGCCACATGCGACAATAGGGCCATCTTCATCGAGCGGGTGGCGGGCATGGCGTCGCGGGAGCGGTGCATGGACGCGCCGGCGGCGCGATGGGTTCGACGGAGCGTATCCGGGCCCGGAGATGCGGCGGGTCGCTGCGGAACCGGACAGCGGCCCGATCGCGCGTTCACAGAGGCAGAGGTTCGAGCAGGTGCGCATCACGATTGTCGGCGCGGGGGCGATGGGCTCCCTGGTTGCCGCCCGATTGACCCAGGCGATGGATTCCGCGGCGGACGCGCCGGCATCCGACGATGCGATCGAGCGCGTGTTGCTCTACGGTCGCCCCTCCGCCCATCTCGATGCCGTTCGCCGTGGCGGGCTGCGGCTGACCGACCTCGACGGCGGCGAGCAGACCATCGCCATCGAGACCACGAGCGACCCTGCCGACGTGAAGGGCAGCGACGTGGTCATCGTGCTGGTGAAGGCGTGGGCAAGCGCCGAGATCGGGCAGACCCTGCGCCCCTACCTCACGCGGGAGAGCATCGTCCTCACCCTCCAGAACGGGCTTGGCAATGCATCGGCGTTGCGGACCTCGTTGCTCGACAAGGGCGTGCGCCCACATGTCTGGCTCGGGGTGACCACCCAGGCCGCGATCCGGCCAGAGCCCGGCGTGCTGGTGCACACCGGCACGGGCATCACGGCGATCGGGCGGCGCACGACGATGAACGATCGGGTGCGGGCGCTGGCATCCACCCTGGATGTGCCGAACTGGCGCACGGTGGCGGTGGAGGACATTCATCGCTGGGTGTGGCGCAAGCTGGCGGTGAACTGCGCGATCAACCCGTTGACGGCGCTCTCCGGGTTGCCGAACGCGGCCATCGCGAACGATCCCGGGCTGCGGGAGGCGGCGCAGCGGCTGGCGGCAGAGGTCGTGGCCGTGGCGAACGCGCAGCGCATCGCCCTGGAACTGGGGGATGTCACCTCGGCGATCGACGATGTGGCGGTCGCGACGGGGGCGAACCATTCCTCCATGCTGGTGGACCTGGAAAGCGGGCAGCGCACCGAGATCGACGCCATCAACGGCGCGGTGGTGAGCGAGGGCCGGCGGCTGGGCGTGCCGACGCCCGCCAACGACCTGATGGCGACGCTGATCCGCGCCCGCGAGGGAGCGATCGCCGGAGCATCGGCCAATGCCGCGACGCAGGAGGCCGAGTCGGCCGCCGTCTAGGCCGCAGGAAAGCGTGTGAACCCCGTCATGTCCGGACCCGAATCCATCGTATCGCATGAGGCGCGGCCCGCGCGGGCCCCGCTGACGATCCCCGCCCTGCGTCGCCACAAGGTGCGCGACGGCGTCGAGCCGCT
>JBQCJS010000257.1:0-3069 GCA_051952485.1 Thermomicrobiales bacterium
CACATGGGTGAGGGAAGCATCCCCAGCGTGCTGCTGGTGAACGGACCGAATCTGAACACGCTGGGGACGCGGGAGCCAACGATCTATGGCTCCCGCACCCTTGCGTCCATCGTGCAGGAGGTGGCGAGCCACGCGCTGGAGGGAACCCCGCCGTTTGCCATCGTCGCGTTCCAGTCCAATCACGAGGGCGCGATCATCGACTTCCTCCACGAACGGGGACCGGCCGCTGCCGGCCTGATCATCAATCCTGGTGCGCTGTCGCACTACAGCTACGCGCTGCGGGACGCCATCGCCGGTATCCACAAGCCGACCGTCGAGGTCCACATCTCGAACATCCACGCCAGGGAGACCTTTCGCCACACCTCGGTGACCGCCCCGGTCGCTAACGGGCTGATCGCCGGTCTCGGCGCGCGTGGCTACCTGCTCGCCGCCGACTGGATGCGGGCCGAGGTGATCACAACACTGGAGGAATCGCATGGCTGATCGTCCCTCCCGCCTCGATCGCGCCCGCGACCTGATCGCCGAACTCGGCCTGGATGCCGTCGTGGTCACGAACAGCGCGAACCGGCGCTACCTGACCGGCTTCACCGCCGAGGACCACTCCCCGGACGAACCCGCCGCGATCGGCGTCATTTCCAGGAACGGCGCGTGGTTGCTTGCCTCTCCCACCAACCTGCCGTGGGCGGAATCCGAGGCGAATGCTGGCGTTACCTGCCAGCCCTGGCAGCGTCCGTGGACGGATTCGATCGTCGCGCTCGCCGCCGAGGATGGGTGGACCCGGATCGGCGTCGAGGAGCGGGTGCTCCCCACAGCCGACTGGTTCGCGCTGAACGAAGGCGTGTCCGCTGGGACCGAGCTCGTCTTCCTCAGCACGGCGCTGGATGGCCTGCGGGCACAGAAGGAACCCGAGGAGCTCGACCTCCTTCGGGAGGCGCTGCGGCTGACCGATGAGGCGTTCGTTGGCGCGGCGGCCCGGATCGAGGCGGGCATGACCGAGGCACAGGCTGCCGAGATCGTGCGCGAGGAGCTGAGGCGGGTCGGCAGCGAGGGAGAGTCCTTCGCAACGATCGTCGCGTCCGGCCCCAACGCCGCCAAGCCGCATCACGCCCCAGGGGACCGTGTGATCCGCGAGGGCGAGCCCGTCATCATCGACATGGGCGCGGTCGTGGGCGGCTACCACGGGGATCTCACGCGGACGATCTGGTTCGGGCAGCCGGACGAGCGACTTGTTACCATATACCGGACGGTCGCCGATGCCATGAAGGCTTCGCTCGACGTCTTCGCGCCGGGAGTTTCCGGGCGGGAGGTCGACCGGACGGTGCGCGACCTCCTTGCCGGACAGGGTTTCGGCGACTTCTTCGTGCATGGATTGGGTCATGGCGTCGGGCTTCGCATCCACGAAGCCCCATCGGCGGGTCCATCCTCGACCGATGTCCTCGCCGTGGGCCACGTCGTCACCACCGAGCCGGGCATCTACATCCCGGGTTGGGGCGGCGTCCGCATCGAGAACGTGGTCGTCGTGACCGAAGCCGGTGCGGAGAACCTCACATACGCTCCCATCGTGACCATCGATGGATCCAAGGAGACTGACGAATGATTGATACCGGTGATATTCGCAAGGGGATCACGCTCGATCTCGATGGCCGCCTGGTCAAGGTGATCGACTTCTCCCACAACAAGCAGGGCCGTGGCTCCGCGCAGTTGCGGATGACCCTGCGCGACTTGCGAACCGGCTCCACCACGCAGCACACGGTGATGGCTGGCGCCAAGTTCACGCCGGTCCGCCTGGAGCGCTCGCACGTCCAGTTCCTGTACAAGGATGGCGACGACTTCCACTTCATGGATACCGATACCTTCGACCAGATCGTGCTGAAGGAATCGACGGTCGGCGAGACCGCGAAGTTTTTCCGCGAGAACGACGTGATCGATATCCTGACGTACAATGAGGAGCCAATCGACATCGAACTCCCGACGTCCGTGGTGCTCGCAATCGCCCAGACCGACCCGGGATTCAAGGGCGACACCGCCACGGGCGGCAACAAGCCCGCGACGCTCGAAACCGGCCTGGTGGTGAATGTGCCGCTCTTCCTCAGCGAAGGGGACCAGATCAAGGTCGATACCCGCACCGGCGACTACATCGAACGTGTTGGATAGGCAGAGGCTGATGGATGCGAGCAACGGTCCCGTGAACCGGGTCTCCGACAACACCGCCGTCAACGGTTCCACCGCCGACGTGATGGACGCCGTGCGCGAACTGATCGCGTTGATGGGCAAGGGCGGCATCTCCGAACTCGACCTGACGACGCCGGCGATGACCGTCCGCCTGCGGGGGGCGACCAGCGTGGTGGTGGCCCCGGCGGCGGCAGGCGAGCAGATCGCCGCGCTCCCGGCGACCATTGAGGAGCCGGCAGGACACACGGTCACGGCCCCGATGATCGGCACGTACTACTCGGCGCCCGCGCCGGGTGAGGCGCCATTCGTCCACGTCGGCGACGAGGTGGAGGTCGGCCAGGCCATCGGCATCATCGAGGCGATGAAGATCATGAACGAGATCATCTCGGACCGCGCCGGGATCGTCTCGGAGATCCTCGTGTCGAACGCGCAGTCCGTCGAGTACGGATCGCCGCTCATCCGTCTCGTGGAGCAGCCGGGGACCTGATGCCGTCCGATATCGTCTCCGTCGAGGACCTTTCCGCACACATTCGCAGCCTGCTCGAACGCGACGCCCTCCTCCAGGATGTCTGGGTGGAGGGCGAAGTGTCGAGCTTCACGGTCGCCTCCTCCGGGCACGCCTACCTGACGCTCCAGCAGGGCCACGCCCGCATCGACGGCGTGATGTGGCGCGCGATCGTGGGGCGCCAGCGGTTCATCCCGCGCGTGGGTGACAACGTGGTGGCGCACGGCAGGATCACCACCTACGAGCGGCAGGGCAAGTACCAGCTCTCCGCCGATGTCTTCCAGCCCGCAGGGATAGGCATCCTGCAGTTGCGCCTGGAACAGCTCCGGCAGCAGCTGGAGGCCGAAGGATTGTTCGATCCTGGCCGCAAGCGCGAGCTGCCCCTTTTCCCG
>JBQCJS010000258.1:0-5538 GCA_051952485.1 Thermomicrobiales bacterium
CCTCCTGAAGGACGAGGGCGTCTAGCACCGAGCGTCCGGACCCGGCCAGAACACGAACGAACCGGCGACCCAATCGGGCCGCCGTTCGTTCGTGTTCGGCACCTGGCCTCCGTGGGCCGGCCCATCTGCCCTGGCAGGGATGCGGCGGGACGGGGCGCCTTCATGGCGGGCCCCCCAAACTCACCATTACCCCCTGCTGTCTCGCTCGTGGTTCGCCGCCCCCTCTGCACCTCGCATTCATCACGATGCACCGCTCGATGCAGCGTCTCGCCTGACGTGGCATGGTGCCGAGACCTCGGCCGCCCACAAGGGGCTGCCCTACGTACGTGACGGGGCGGGGGGACCGGTCGAACCACGACGCAGGGCTTGTGGTTCGCCCTCAACTCAGGAAGACGACGTGGCCCAGGTGGTGGGGACGTCGGCGCCGCCCTCGGCGGAGAGGCGCTTGCCGATCCGGAGCAGGCGCGGCGCGGGCACGATCTTCCCCGCGAAGAGCGCCTCGCCCTGGCGGAAGGTCGCCGCCCGGTCCAGCATCCCCTTCGGCACGAAGGAGAAGATGGTGGCCAGGTCATCCAGGTCCGTCTGCGAATTCATGCGCATCAGCATCAGGTTGTCGCACTGGGAGAGCACATTCGGGTGCAGCTTGTCCGGGCGTTGCGTGGACACCAGCAGGTAGATGCCGTACTTCCGCCCCTCGCCGGCGATGGTCGTCATCAGGTCGGTCGCGGCCTTCTGGATGGCGTCTTCCGGGACGGCCGGGCAGATGTTGTGCGCCTCGTCGATCACGATCAGCACCGGATTGCGTCGCTCGCGCTGCGCCCAGAAGGAACGCAGCATCGCCAGCGCCACCACGGACCGCTCGATGGGGCGGGCGAAGCGGCTCACGTCGAGCACGACCGATCGCCAGGGCGTGGCGAGCAGGTCCGCGAGCGAGGATTCGCCCGGCTCCGCCCAGACCGACCAGTCGCCGACGCCCAGGTTGGCGATGCGCAGGGTCACCGCCCGGGCCGTCTCGGTCAGGGTCTCGCTGGCGGCATGGCGGATATCGTCCAGGTCGTAAGGGCGGTCGCCGAACGACCGGAGCAGCGTGCGCAGGGTGTGGAACTCCTCGCGGTCCGCCAGGGGGTCGACCTGCAGGGCCTTCGCCTGATCGTCCGGAGGCAGGCTGCTGAACTGGATGCGAAGGGGGTGTTCGTCGTCACGCACCGGGCCGGTGCGGTAGACGAGCAGGTCGCGCACGCGGTCGGCATACCGGGTGCTGGCGGGATCGGCCGCATCCCCGCCCACCACCTCGTTCAGCCGGACGAAGTCGGCGTTCGGATCGAGGATCACCATCCGGAGGTCGGTGTTGAGCAGCAACTGTTCGAGGACGACCCCGAGCGAATAGGTCTTGCCCGATCCCGACTGGCCGCAGAGGAAGGTGTGGCGGTTGAAACCCGCCGGATCGATCTGGGCGGGCATGGTACCGTCCGGGAACGACACGGAGCCGACCGTCATCATCGGGTGGGCCGCGGTCCAGGCGTCGAAATGCGCCGTGACCTGCTCCACGGTGGCCGCGGTGATCCCGGCATCGTCGAATGCCCGGATCGCCGCGGTGCTGGCGGGGTCGAGGTGGCCGAGGATGACGCCTCCTCCCCTCAGGCCGTTGCGGCGCAGCCGGAGCAGGGCATCCCCGAAGGCCAGGCCCGGCAGGGAGATACCCTGCTCGTTCGCGTTGTCGACCCGGACCTCCGTGCTTTCGAGCTGTTCGATCTCGGTCTCCAGCACCTGGCCCAGGAGGGCGGCTCCATCCTGCAGGTCGAGCCGGACGTAGCGGCCGGGTTCGAGATCGATGCCGATCGGCGCGTGGAAGGTGAAGCGGCGGCCATCCAGCGAGTGGGCGGCGGGGATGATCGGGAACCGGTTCTGAAAGGCCCGGCGGGCATCGAGCATGAGACGCGGCGTATCCGGATCGACAGGGGAATCCACGGCAAGGCTCCTCGCTGGGGGCATGGCGTACGGCGTGCCGGCAGGGGCCGGGCAGCGTGGCGATGACGGGATTATTGCACCAGATGGAGGGACGGTGTTTCCTCGGCATTCCCTCGCGGCCGCTTCGGGCAGCGGGCAGGCTCCGGCGCGGGGCCGCGCGTGGTATGGTTCCGCGCGGCGCAGGCCTGTGCCGCTTCGGCACGAAATGGGACGGCTGGGGGACTCCCCGCCGGGGGCATCGTCGCGTATAGTGTACGTACACATCGCGTGTGGCCCGGTTCTCCGGTCGTGCAGTCCTGCCGGAGCCTTCATCAAACCGGCGTCCAGGACGAAACCGCCCGACCAATCCCTGCGTTTACTGGGGAACGGGCAGCATGCAGCTACCGGCAGGAACGCGATTGTGGCGCGTTCGGGACTCGAAGGTATCGGGCTCTCCGGATCTCGATACCTGGAATCGCGGTGGCCGATGGAGCGGCGATCGTCGATTCTGAATCGACCTCACCTGGGGGTGGGGCCATCATGAAAGGGTAAAGGCGTGAGGGTGGCGATGGTGGGGGCGTTTCCCCGTGAGACCCGGGCAGGTTCGCCGGTGAGACGGCTTGGAGGGCGCGCCGGCGTGGCCGCGCTGTTCGCGGCGTTCTCGCTGGTGCTGGCGATGTTCACGCCGCTGATGCCCCAGGCGTCGGCCGATGACTGGAGCGCGCCGCGTACCGTCTACATCCCGGAGACCGGCCACTCGCTGGACCAGCTCTTCCTCGACATGTGGCGGGGCGGCGGCGGGGCGGCGGCATTCGGCAACCCGATCACCGCCGAGATCACCCAGAAGAACGGCCACGTCGTGCAGTACATGGAGTACGCACGCTTCGAGTACTGGCCGGAGGGCGATGCGGATGGCAACACCGCCTTCATTGCCAGTATCGGCAAGGAACTCCAGCCGATCGCCGTGCAGCGTTCCGTTGCCGGGCTCTCCACCCCGAAGCAGGGTGCGGCCTCCGAGGCGACCAAGTTCCAGCAGGCCTGGCTGCCGGTGAAGGCCACCGATGACATCCTCGCCAGCGACACCGTCCTCTACGTCTCCGCCACCAAGCACACCATCGCGGGCGACTTCTGGACCTACTGGGACAGCGTCGGCGGCGAGGGCTACCTCGGCAATCCGCTGACCGAGCAGTACACCCTCAACGGTGTGACCTACCAGGTCTTCGAGAAGGGCCAGATCGCCAAGGCCAAGGATGGCACCCTCTCCCTGGTGCCGGTCGGCAAGCTGCTGGCCGACAAGTACAAGCTCGACCAGAAGTCGACCGCGCAGGGGGACATCCCCACCTACGACGAGGCGCTCTTCATCGCTCCGGAGCCGGAGAAGCCGCAGATCGCCGATGCGACCGATGCCCCGACCGGCGGAATCTGGGTCGATGTGAATCTCTCGACGCAGTACATGGTCGTCTACCAGGGCAACACCCCGGTGCTCGAGACCTACGTCAGCACCGGCCGCCCGGGGTTCGATACGCCGACCGGTACCTTCTCCGTCCTCAGCATGACTCCGTCCCAGACGATGGAAGGCGTGCTTGGCGGTGAGTACTACAACGTGCCGGACGTGCCGGATGTCATGTACTTCACCGAAGGCGGCCACGCGCTCCACGGGACCTACTGGCACAGCAACTTCGGTTCGGTGATGAGCCACGGCTGCGTCAACCTGCCGATGGATGTGGCCGACTGGCTCTATGCCAATGCCTACATCGGGATGCCGGTGGTGATCCACTACTAGGCGCCCCCAAACGCACGACCGACACCCCGGCAGGATTCGTTCCCGCCGGGGTGTTGTCCGTCCGGGGAATCCCGGGCATGGGATCGCCTCCCGCAGACGCTGGGCACCCCGTCCGCCGCATCGTGGCACGACGGGCACATTCATCAGCGGCGAGGGCCTGGTGGTGGACGTCACCGGCCCGGGCGCCGTGGTGCTGCAGACGCGGTCGCAGGGGGATTTCCTCTCCTGGCCGATCCCGAACCTGCCCGGCAACAACTCCTGATTTCCACGAACCCGGAACGGCCTCACGGACCGGACCGCCACGGGCCGGGTGGGCGAGGCCCATATGCTAGGCTAGGACGTATGGAAGCCGTGCGCTGGCTTCGTTGGCCCCGGCCCCGGTGCCAGCCATGCCGATGGCGTGACGGTCACGACCACAACCGCAACCACAACCACGAAACAGATAGCAGGCCATGTTCGAGGGGATTGTCCCCACCACCCGCATCCACACCGATCGCCCGCCTCGCCGCACTCCTGCCTCCGGGCCGCGAGGGGGGTGGGCGTCGCCTGCCGTCCCCGGCGCCCGGCGAGGGATGCTGGCGGGGATGGCATTCCTGGTCCTGCTGATGCCGATGAACTACCGGGCCGGCACCGAGACGGATCACCCGCACGCCTTCTTCCAGGAAGTGATCGACCTCGTCACGGGTTCGCCGCACGAGCATGGCGCGGAGGTCGGTTCCGGGCACGTCCATGCCGGCGAAGAAGCGACCCACAACCACGACCACAGCCACGAGCCCGCTGCGACGGTGACAGCCACCGTCTCGCCGTTTCTCGCGGCGGACATCCCGCTGGCCGCGGCCGTGAGGGCCGCTGCCGCCCCGGTCGCACCGGCATCCTCCGTTGCGTGGCCGGCCCGGCCCGCGGCCGATGGTCCGGTGGCGCAGGAAGGGGTGAGCGGCGACCGCGATGTCGCGGTTGCCTCGCTGTCGCCCGACCTGCCCGGTGTGACCGAACTCACGCCCGCCGCCGAGAAGGGCAGCGCCATCCTCGTGCTGGCCACGGCGCTGGCGGGGGTGCTGCTGATGGCGTCGACGCGGCGCGAGTGGTCGGATGCGACCGGCCGGCTGACGGCCATCGCCCGGCCGGTGGAAGCGCCTCCGCCGCGCCTCACTCCCTGCTGACCGTTCGTTGTCCGGGAGGATGGCCAGGACCGTGTCCTGTCGTGCCGTCACTCCCTTCACGTCTCGATCCAGGGAGTTTCCTCACATGTTCTCCAGCATTCGTGCCCGCCTGCTCACGGTGGCGGCGCTCGTCGCCCTCATGGGCAGCGTCCTCCTGCCGTTCAGCGCCTCGGCCCACGAGCATCGCACCGTGGCGACCGACTACGAGTTCGTCGTCGGCTTCATCAACGAGCCGGCCATCCAGGGCGAGCTGAACGGCGTGTCGCTCGCGGTCACCAAGGCCGACAAGCCCGTCACCGGCCTCGATGCGACGCTGAAGGTCGAAGTCAGCATCGGCGACCAGAAGAAGGAATTCGCGCTCTCCCCGGTCTGGAAGCAGGATGGCTCCTACGAGGCTGTCTTCATCCCGACGCAGCCGGGCGACTACACGTTCCACTTCACCGGCACCATCGATGGCACGGCGATCGATGAGACGTTCACCTCGTCGCCGGATGGGTTCGATTCGGTCGCGCCGCGGTCCGACTACGAATTCCCGGCGGTGAGCGCCACCGCCACCCCGGCCAGCTAGACCCGGTTCCGGGGGACCGGTGATACGGCGGCAAATCCGCCCAACACCCGGACGCCCCATAGAAACAATCCCAAACAGAT
>JBQCJS010000259.1:0-2068 GCA_051952485.1 Thermomicrobiales bacterium
GAGGTGCTGCATCCGGTCGATCCGACCGCGCCCGCCACCCCACCGACGACCGTGTCCCCCCCGCATCCGACCCAGCCCGCGCAGTCAGCCACCCACGCGCCGACGCATCCGGCCGAAACACCGGCCCCCACCGAGACCGCCGCCACCCAGCCAACCCAGGCCGTGACGGAGACACCGACGCCCGCCACCACCACGACTCCGGTCGTCACGGCGACGCCTGCCGCCCCGGTGGTGGAGCAGCCGGTCCAGGCCCCCATCGACTACACGAACGCCCCCGTCCAGGGTCCCGAGGCGAGCGCCTCCGGAACATCGCTCAACGACCTCCTGACGCAGATCCGCGACACCATCGAGGTCCAGGTCGCGGGGAGCGCCATGCGCGCCTCTGAGGCCGCCTCCGCGCCCCAGGATGGGGTCCTGCTTGCCATCGACGAGACGGGGACCATGCACGCTTCCCCGTCCCCCTCGATTGCGTCCGGTGGATCGCCCTTCGGGCCATCCGTACCACTCGGCGCGCAGGTGGATGCTGCCTCCGCGCCGCTCACCTCCTCCGGCTCCGGTTCAGCTGGCGGCGCCGGGTCTTCCGGCCTCACCGGCGGAGCACTGACGATCCCCCTTGCCCTCGATCTCGAATCGGGCGCGAGCGGGACCGCCTTCTCCCTCCAGATTCCATCCTCCATCACCCAATCGATTCCTGTTCCGCCGGGATAACTGTGTCCCGCCGCGGGTAGGTCCGTCCTGCCCCGGCGACGACACGGCTGATCCCGTGGCGATCTGTGCCCGTCGGTCCGCCTTCGCGCGGCGGGGTGCACGGCGCCAGCGACAGAACAGGAAGACCATCCATGCACACCCACTTGCGGGTTCGTGCCCTCCTCGTCGGCGTCTTCGTGGTCCTCTTCGCCCTCTCCGGCGCGATCCAGGCCACCGTCGTGGCGAGCAGCATGCCGATCCCAGCCCAGACCACGACCCTGCACTCGCAGGACATCCCGCTCGTTTCGGGTGACGATCCGCTGAATCTCGGCCTCGATGCCGATGTGGACGTGGACATCGATCTCACCCTCGGCACCGCGACCGAGACTCCGGTCGTCCAGGTCGATGCCGACGCCGATGTGGACCTCTCCATCGGCGCCGAAGCGACCGAGACGCCGACTCCCATTGTCGAAGTGGAGGCACCGGTCGACGTCGATATCGCGGTCGGTGGCGATGACGCTCCCATTGTGGAGGTCACCGCCGAGGCGGATGTCGATGCCGCGGTCGGCGCTCCCGGCGAGGCACCGCTTGTGGAGGCCACCGTCGACGTCGATGCCGGCGCTTCCGTGGGCGACCCCACGGACGGCGGATCGCTCGTGGAGGCCGAGGCCACGGTGGAGGCGGACGCGTCCATCGGGAATCCCGGCAGCGACGATCCACTGGTCGACGCAGACGCTGATGCCGGCGTGGATGCCACGGTCGGCGAGACGGAAGACGGCTCGCTCGTGGACGTGAGCGCCACCGCCACCGTCGATGCGACCGTGGGCGGTGCTGATGAGACGCCGGTCGTCGATGTGAACGCCGGTGTCGATGCGGATGTGACCGTTGGCGACGGCACTGGCGGCCCCGCCGCCGGGAATGACGTCGAGACCCCAGCGGATAGCGACGAAGCGTCCGATGCGGATGCCAATCCGCTGGGCAATCGCTCCCTGCTGGATGTCGATGCCAGTGCCCTGATCGACGTGGCGCTGGGCGAGAACGACGCCACCCCCGATTCCCCCACCGAGGACTCCGCGGACGGCGCCAGCCTGATCGACCTGGATGCCGATGCCTGCGTCCACGTCGCGGTGCTCGGCTCCGCAGCGGACTGCGCGCCCGTGGTCGCGGCTGCGGTCCCGGAGACGCCGGTCGTCACTCCCGAGATCACGGCCACGGCGACCACCACGCCGCAGGCAACCACCGTTCCGGCAGAGCCGGTCGACGGCGCCGCAAGCACCGCCACCACCACCCCCGTCACGCCGGTTGTCAGCGTCGATGTCTGCGCCACGCTGCTCAGCGCCAACCTGCTCGACGCGAACGGAAACGTCACCGTCGGGAGTGT
>JBQCJS010000260.1:0-2804 GCA_051952485.1 Thermomicrobiales bacterium
CGACTTCTTCTGGCCGCTGATCGTCCTCAGCTCGCAGAACCCGACCGTGCAGGTGGCGGTGTCGACGCTCGCGAGCGGCTACGTCGAGGACTACGCGCTCGTCCTCACCGGCACGTTCATCTCGATCGTGCCGCTGCTCCTCGTCTTCCTGCTGCTGGGCCGGCAGATCATCGGCGGGATCATGCAGGGGGCGGTGAAGGGATGAGCGGGGCCAGCAACGGCTTCGTGTGGGGCGCCGCCACCGCCGCCTACCAGATCGAGGGCGCGGCGCGCGAAGGCGGACGCGGTGAGTCGATCTGGGACCGTTTCAGTCATACCCCGGGCAAGGTGGTCAATGGCGACACCGGCGATATCGCTTGTGATGCCTACCATCGCTGGCCCGCCGACATCGGGATCATGCGGGAGCTCGGCCTCCAGGACTATCGCTTCTCGGTCGGTTGGTCGCGCGTCGTTCCCACGGGGCGCGGCGCGGCCAACCGCGAGGGGCTGGATTACTACGACAGGTTGATGGATGGCCTGCTCGCCGCCGGGATCGAGCCGTGGGTGACGCTCTATCACTGGGACATGCCGCAGGCGCTGGAAGACGCGGGCGGCTGGCCGAACCGCACGACCGCCGACTGGTTCGCGGAGTACGCCGATGCCGTCACCCGTCGCCTGGGGGATCGCGTGCAGCACTGGATCACCATCAACGAGCCGTGGTGCGTGGCCTTCCTTGGCTACCTGATGGGCATCCACGCGCCGGGCCGGACGAACCTGAAGGACGCGATCGCCGCCTCGCACACCACGCTCCTGGCGCACGGCAAGGCGATGGAGGTGATTCGCGGCAACGTGAAGGATGCCCAGGCTGGCATCACGCTGAATCTCTCGCACATCTACCCGGTCGGCGACCTGGAGCAGGACGAGCAGGCGGCCCGGCTGGCCGACGGGTTCACGAACCGCTGGTTCCTCGATCCGGTATTCGGGCGTGGTTACCCGCAGGACATGGTGGACCTCTTCGGCGAGGCCGCCCCCGACGTTCAGCCGGGTGACTTCGATATCATCACGCGCCCGACCGACTTCCTGGGAATCAACACCTACCAGCCGACCTACGTGCGCTACGACCCCAACGGCATGATGGGCCAGGTCGGGATGGTGCATGTCGACGGCGAGTACACGGCGATGGACTGGATCGTAAAGCCGGAAGGGTTCTTCGACCTGTTGAAGCGCGTTCACGACGACTACGCCCCGGAGCGCATCGTCGTGACGGAGAACGGCTCCGCCTGGGACGATCCCGCGCCGATTGCCGGCCGTGTCGCCGATCCCCGCCGCATCGCCTACCTGTACGGGCACCTGCTCGCCGCGCGGGACGCGATCGAGGCGGGCGTGCCGATGGACGGGTTTTTCGCGTGGTCGTTGCTCGACAACTTCGAGTGGGCGGAGGGGTACTCGAAGCGGTTCGGGATCACCTACGTCGATTTCGCGACGCAGGAGCGGACGATCAAGGATTCGGGCCACTTCTTCGCCGAGGCGATCCGCGCGAACGGCGAGAACCTCTGAGTACATCGTCTCGTTTTAGGTGGCATGCGCAGGGAAGGCGGCAGACCACCCATCGCAGCAGCCACACCCACAACCACAACTACTGCGAAGGATTGCCCTACGGAGTGGGTGTGGTTGTGGTCCGACCTGAACGCCCGCCAATCCGGTCGAACCACTTTGTGGGGCGGCGCGTCGCGCTGCCGCTTTCATGGCGACCCGAAGAGGACAGGTTAGGCGAGACGGTCCACTGAGTGGACTGTCCAGACTAACCTGGCATTGCGCTGAGATCTCGGCGAACCAGTGGTCCGAGGGGTCGCCCTACGAAGTGGTTCGACCGAATCGCCTGGCAGTCCGGCTGTTTGTGGGGGCCGCCATCATGGCGGCCCGACCAGCGTGAACAGAACAGGTTAGGCGAGACGATCCACTGAGTATCGATCGGCTACCATGGCACTACCTCGTCAATGGTTGACGAGGTGTGAGCGAAGGGAACTGCCGATGGAACTGAGCGCGCGCAACCAGCTGAAGGGCACGATCACGAAGGTGGAGATCGGCGTGGTGACGGCCGAGATCACCGTCGATATCGGGAACGGAAACGAGATCGTCTCCGTCATCACCAAGGGCTCGGCGGAGCGTCTGGACCTCAAGGTGGGAGAGAACGTCGTCGCCATCCTCAATGCGACCGACGTGATGATCGGCAAGCGCTAGCCACGCAAACCGAAACGGGGAGCATGCATATTGCATGCTCCCCTTCGCTTCATCCCGAGATGCCGTGCGATCAGGACTCGGACATATCGATGAAGTGATCGAGGTCCTGCAGCGGAGCCCGGCCATTCACGGTGATATCCGCCTGAATCTGCTGGAGGATCGCGAGGGCGGCAGCGCCCTTGGCCTCCATGTTGCCGGCGAAGACCCGGATGTAGAAATCGAGGTCATCGTCGGCTGCGATCCCCTCAACCAACCGGAGGCCATAGTCCCCTTCTGTCGCGAACTTGTAGCCTGTGGGCGTCACCAGCGTGGAGGTCATCGTCGCGCAGGCGCCCTGATCACCGACGAGCCACGCAGCATCGTCCTTGGCGATCTGGTCCCAGGTCCTCCCGTCCACCGCCACGACCTGCAGGTTGAGGATCACGGTCTGCTCCGGGTTCGCGAGTTCCGTCCCGACCTCATTCTGCGAGACGACGGTCCAGCCTTCGGGCCAGGTGACGTGAAGGAGTCCTGCTGCGTCGGTGTACGCTCCGCCTGTCGCCGCCGGGCTTGCCGCTTCCTCTGGCGTGCTGCCTGTGCTCCCG
>JBQCJS010000261.1:0-9533 GCA_051952485.1 Thermomicrobiales bacterium
GAGGTCTACGATTCCTGGTCGGGCGAGCCGCAGCAGGAGTATCCCCTCGTCTCCGACAAGCCGACCCTGAAGGTCACCGTCGCGTCGTCCTCCACCGTCGAGGACTTCAACACCAACGAGTTCACCGCCTGGTACGAGGAGCGGACCGGCGTTCACGTCGAGTTCGAAGTCGTCCCCGCCGCCGATGAGGCCGAGCGCAACACCGCGCTGAACGTCCGCATGTCCGGCGGTGACTACGGCGACGTGATCATGAACTTCGGGCCGACGCCGACCGTCACCCAGCTCTACGGCCAGCAGGGCGCCTTCCAGCCGCTGAACGACCTGATCGACCAGCACGGGATCTTCACCAAGCGCTCCTGGGAGCTCTATCCGCTGGCGAAGACGGCGGCGACCGCGAGTGACGGCAAGATCTACGGCCTGATCCAGGTCAACGACTGCTATCACTGCTCGATGTCCCAGAAGCTCTGGATCAACAAGGCCTGGCTGGACAAGCTCGGCCTCGGCATCCCGCAGACCCTCGATGAGTACGCCGACGCCCTCCGCGCCTTCAAGACCGGCGATCCGAACGGCAACGGCACCCAGGGCATCGTCCCCCTCTCCGGGTCTCCGAACGGCTGGCACAGCAATCTCGACGAGTTCTTCATGGGCTCGTGGATCCCGCATCCGGGCAACAAGCTGCGCCTGATCGTGATGGATGGCAAGGTGACGCCGATCTACACCCAGGACGGGTGGAAGGAAGGCACCAAGTACCTCGCCGGCCTCTTCAAGGAGGGCCTGATCGATCCGGAAGCCTTCACCCGGGACGGCGACCAGATCCGCCAGCTGGGCGATGGCAACGGTGGTCCGGATGCGCTCCTGGGTTCCGTCCCGGCCGGATGGTGGGGGGTCTTCACCACCTACAACCCGGACGAGAAGAACGCCAAGTGGGAGCAGTACACCACCATGCCGCCGCTGCAGGGGCCGGAGAACCGCTACGCCGGGTTCAACCCGTATTCGGCCTTCAGCAATGCGACCTTCATGATCACGGACAAGTGCCAGAATCCGGAGCTCGCTCTCCGCTGGGCCGATGCGCTCGGACATATCGAGGCGACGCAGCGCTCCATCTTCGGTGTGCTGGATCGCGACTGGGCGTGGGCCAAGGTGGGGGAGAAGGGCATCGACGGCGAGCAGGCGTGGTGGCGCTCCATCACCGACATCGCCAACATCCCGTCCCAGAACGCCCACTGGTCGCAGATGGGGCCGTCGTTCCGCTCGGCCGATACTCGCCTTCGCCAGTATGTGGCCCCGGAAGATGCCCCGACCGATGTCGAGGTCATCCTCTACAACCGCACGAAGGAAGATTACGAGCCGTATGCGGCTCCGGCCGACTTCGCGCTGCCGCCGCTCTACTTCGACTCCGACGCCGCGCAGACGGTCGCCGAGCTGACGCTGACGATCCAGAACTACGTCGACCAGACCTTCGCCCAGGCGGTGACGGGCCAGATCGACATCGAGCAGGCCTGGAGCGACTACACGGGTTCCCTGAGCAGCATGGGCCTGGACAACTTCGTTGCCCTGCACCAGGACGCCTACGACAAGTCGAAGGGCTGATCCCTTCCCCTTCCGATGGCACGACGGAGCCGGGAGCTGCACCATGCGGCTCCCGGCTCCGTCATCGTGTCTCCGCCCGCGCAGACACTCCCGGTGTTGTGGCTGTGGCTCCCGAGTCATCATAATGCGGTGGATGTGGATGCTCGCCACCTCGCCGGGGGCCCTGAACCCTGGCCTCACGTTCGCCCCCGGTGTGTCCATTCGCCCCCGGTGGGTCATCCCGAGGGAGCAGGGGGCGCCGAGCTGGCACGGTCGGGGAGCGACGAGGGATCAGGCTGCAGGCACCATGTTCGCCTTCCCTCGATCACCGTTCGATTTCCTAGAGCACCCCTTCGGCTGCGCTCAGTGGACCGTCTCGCCTTACCTGGTATGTTCCTGCTTAGTCGGGCCGCCATGAAAGCGGCCCCCCCAAACGGCCGGATCGGCGGGCGATTCGGTCGGACCACTACATAGGGCAAACCCTTGTGGTTTGCCGCCTTCCTTGCGTAATGCCAGGTTGGGCGAGACGCTCCATTCAACGGGCTGTCAAGCCTTCCGTGTCTCATGTGCCGGTGGGCGGCGAACCAGTGGTCCGAGGGTCCGCCCGGAATGCCGGCAGCGGACACGTTGGGCTAGGCAATCCACCGCGTGACGATCGGAACCCCCGCGTGATGCGATCCACCTTCCGCCATCGCCGGAACGAACGGCACCGCTGCCATCGGAACGATGGGCAGGCAACGTGCTGCGACCTGATCCCTCGGCGGCGCTCCATCGTTCATGCGGTGACGCGTTCCGAACCGCTTGCTCGGGATGACACACACGATCCCGGATGGCGCAGGCTGGGGAGGCACGGCCCACCTGGCAAACGCAGGGGCGGCGAATCCGCATGGTTCGCCGCCCCGTCGTACGTGCGTTTCCTGCCGAGCCGGATCGCGGCGGCAACCGGCGATCCTACCGGTCGAAGAAGGTGACGCCACCCTTCTCGTGCCGGTGCTCGTAAGCGACCTCCTCGTTCAGCTCCAGGCCCAGGCCCGGCGCCTCCGTCAGCTGGATGTGCCCGTCCACGATCACATCCCCGCCGGAGAAGCGGACGAAATCCTTCCAGTGCGGCAGGTCCGCCGCGTGCCACTCCAGCACCGTGAAGTTCGCCACCGCCGCGCAGACATGCGCCATTGCGATCGTGCCGAGCGGGCTGGAGACGTTGTGCGGCGAGAAGGGGATGTAGTCCATCTCGGCCATGTTCGCGATCCGCTTGCCCTCGGCCAGGCCTCCGCACTTCGCCAGGTCCGGCATCACCACGTCCACCGCCCGCGCCGCCAGCAGCGGCTGGAACTGGAAGCGCGTGTAGAGGTTCTCCCCGGCGCAGATCGGCGTGCTCGTGCTGCGCCGCACTTCCGCCAGCGCCTCGATGTTCTCTGGCGGCGTCGGCTCCTCCAGCCACATCAGGTCGTAGGGCTCCAGCGCCTGCGCCACCCGGATGCTCGTCGGCACGTCGTAGCGGCCGTGCATGTCCACCGCTACATCGATGTCCGGTCCCACCGCGTTGCGCACGGCCTCCACCTTGGCGATCATCGTGGCGATCTCGGCCGCGGAGGCGGACCGGTTCCAGTAGTCGCGGTGCATGGGGCCGGTGATATCGTCCACGTCGAACTTCAACGCCGTGAAGCCCTGGTCGACGGCCTCCTTGGTCGCTTTCGCCAGCGATTCCGCCTCATCGTCGTGGACCAGCGCGCCATCGCGCACCTCGTAGACGTGATGGGCGGCGGCATCGACGGTGCCGGCGTTGCAATCGGCGTAGAGGCGGATCTTCGTGCGGAACGCGCCTCCCAGCAGCCGGTAGACCGGCACGCCTTGGAGCTTCCCGGCGAGATCCCACAGCGCCATCTCGATCCCGGAGATGGCCGTGGTGATGGACCCGCCCTGGGCGCCGGTGAAGATGTTCCACAGGCGCAGCTTCTCGGCCAGGCGCTCGACGTTTCGAGGGTCCTCGCCGATCAGCTGGTCGGCGAGGTTGTGCACGATCTGGTTGAGGGCGCTGGCGGGAGCGGAGGGATAGCATTCCCCGAGGCCGTAGGTATCCCCGGCCCAGACCTTCACGATCAGCGACGGCCCGACGCAGCGGATGGCGGCGGTCTGGATGGAGGTGATGGCGGGACTGGACATGGGCACGCTCCTTCGGGTGCGACGGCACAACGACGTCATATGTCTCGCGACGGCAATCGGGGCGATCATCGCAAGCCGCGCATGCGTCGTCAACCGCCGGCCGCACCGTGGCAGTCAGGAGACGCATGGACCGCGGGATGCCCGGGGGCAGCCGTGAACGTGGACATGGGTCGCCACCGCGATGACGAACGGATTGATCCGGCGATTGATCCGTCGCAATCGGCGCGGCGCGCGGGAACCCTCCCATACTGGGGGCATCCGCCGTCTGGACCTCGGCGGGATGTGGGCTCTGGCATGGGTATCGGTGAGATTACGGATGGCCGCAATCGTGACGATCGGATAGGATCGAATCGACGGGCCCCGCGGTTGATGGCATTGGTGAATGGGAAGGCTCCTGGTGAACGGATCTCGCGTGCGTACGACCATGTGGGTGGCGGCGCTTGCAGCATTGGTGTTCCTGATTCCGGTGATGGGTATGGCGCAGGCCCAGACCGGGACGCCGGCCACCGATGCAACCCCCATCGGGACCCCCGCCAGCGGGGCGACGCCGGTGGTGCGACCAGGCGACGACCAGTTGCGGAAGGCCGGGGTGAACGAACTCGGTGTCGTTCCCATCCTCATGTATCACACCTTCACCAGCGACCCGGCCAATGTCTCGGACTGGACCCGCACCTTCGATGGCTTCCGCGACCAGCTCCAGCAGCTCTACGACCTCGGGTTCACCACCATCTCCATGCGCGACCTGCTGGAGAACCGGATCGATGTTCCCCTTGGCCGTCATCCGGTCGTCCTCACCTTCGATGATTCCTCGGCCAGCCAGTTCCTGATCGACCGCAATCCCGATGGCAGCATCACCCCGCGCGCCAATTCCGCCGTGGGTGTGCTGGAGGACTTCTTCGCGGCCCATCCGGATTTCGGGCATTCCGCCTTCTTCGCCGTCGTGCCCAACTACTGCTTCGCCGATGCCGATATCGACGAGACCAATGCCTATGACAGCTGCCAGGACAAGCTGGACTGGCTGGCCGACCACGGCTACGAGATCGGCAATCACACCATCGACCACAAGGACCTCAGCACGGTCGATGTCGAGGGATTCGTGGAAGAAGTCGGCGGCACGGCGGAGTGGATCGACCAGCGGGTGAAGGGACCCGCGAACCTGAGCGGGGTGCTCGTGCTGCCCTACGGTGGACGACCCGCGCCGGGTTCGGCCGTGGACAAGGTGATGAACGGCTGGTTCCGTTACGACGGCGTGGATTACTACCTCGATGCCATCGTCGATGTCGCCGGCGGCCCGATGTATTCCCCCTCCAGCACCTGGTTCGATCCCGGCAAGATTACCCGCATCAACAGCGACCCCGCCTCGTTCGAGTACCTCACCAGCGCCGTCGCCAGCGGCGAGATGCTCGTCTACACCAGCGATGGCAACCCGGACACCGTGACGGTGCCGAATCCGGTCCCGGAGTTCCTGGCCAACGAGTTCGACGCCGCGGCGATCCAGGCCGACGGCAAGACCCTCGTCCGCTACGACACCGGTACTGCTCCAGCCTCCACGTCCAGCTCCGCATCCGGCGCGAATCCGGGCGGGGCATCCGCCACGCCTCCGGCGGGCACGCCGCTGGCGGTCGGGGGGACGGCGGAGACCATCGACACCGGCGTCCGCCTGCGGGACCAGCCGGGGACGGAGGGTGCCGTCCTCGAAGAACTCGAAACGGGCGCCAGCGTGACGATCGTCGATGGCCCCCGGACGGCCGATGGCGAGACCTGGTGGGAAGTGGAAACCGGGGACGGCACCACCGGCTGGATTGTCGCGGACTATCTGCGCGGCACGTCCTCACCGCCACGCGGCTGGCTCACGCCGGCACATGTCGCCGGGGCGCGATATGCCCCAACTTTCCCGGCACATACGGCGCATGCGACATGCGAGCAGGCCGGGAGCGACCCCGTACAATAGGCGAAGGTCATCACGGACAAGTCGAGACCGAGGGTCCGAATCGATGTGGCGTTCCCGATCGATGTGGGGATCGGGTGTGTGGGGTGGAGTGGGATGACGCGAGTGGGTGTGGTCGTTGGTGTGGGTAGTGGCGGTGTCGGTGCGTCCCGCCGGCATGGCCGGTCGGTGCGGTCGCGGTTCTGGACGCGCGCGTGCATGATCGTGGCGATCCTCGGTGTGTTGGCAGGGGGAGTCGCGCCGGTGCTGCAACCGGCCATGGCGCAGGGGACCCCCGAGGCGGCCACGGCGGCTGCGTCGGCGGTGGCCTCCCCGGCAGCCTCGCCGGGCGCGTCTCCCGTCGCGGGGGCGACGCCAGCGGTGGTGCTGGACACGGCCGGGACGGTGCCCATCGACCCGGCGAAACAGGCCCTGGCGGACAAGTACGCGCCGGTCGCCATGCTCAAGAAGCAGAGCGAGGATTGCGACACCCTGGGGGAACCGTATCTCCCGGTCTCCGTCGATGCCGTCCTGAACTCGCCCGATGTCGTGCTGCGCAAGGCCTCCACCGATGGGTCCGACGAGGACCCGATCGTCAAGGTCGCGCCGTCCGCGCAGGATCTCGTCAACACCGATCCCACCTACTACCTCGACCTGCCGGGGAATGCCCTGGACCCGGGGTGCGACTACGAGAAGTGGTCGAGGCAGCGGATCAAGGAACTCGGCCTGGAGCCGATCACCTACGCCCGCGTCGTCACCGAGGAGGGTCGTCCGGGCCAGCTGGCGCTCCAGTACTACTTCTACTGGGTGTTCAACGACTTCGTGGACAACCACGAGTCCGACTGGGAGATGGTGCAGCTGACCTTCGATGCCGACACGGCGGAGGAGGCACTGAAGCAGGACCCGGTGAAGATCTCCTACGCCCAGCACGAGGGCGGCGAGACCGCGGAATGGCACCAGGACAAGCTCGAACTGGTCGATGACATCCGCATCGTCACCTATCCGGCCGCCGGATCGCACGCCGACTACTACCAGCCGGCCATCTGGATCGGCTGGGGCGAGCGCGGTTCCGGCTTCGGGTGCGACCGCAGCGATCCGGACTTCGTGGAAACGCCACTGAAGGCCGTGGTCATTCCCGATGACATCGACCCGAACGGCCCGTTCGCCTGGGCGCTCTTCCAGGGGCGGTGGGGCGAGAAGCATGCCTGGGTCTTCAACGGCCCGAAGAGCCCGAATGTCTCCAAGCGCTGGACGCATCCGATCAGCTGGACCGACAACCTGCGCGACCGCTCGCTGCCGATCCCGCAGCAGGAAACGCTGGGCACCGGCCCGAGCACGCTCTTCTGCACCGTCTCCGATTACGCCGGCCAGGTGATGAAGATCGTGCCAGCCTATCCGCAGGTGGTCTTCGGGTTCTTCGCCACCGCGCTCATCGCGTTGCTGCTCGTCTCGTTCCTCACCTGGCGCTATTTCAAGCGGGCCTTCTGGATGTACTTCCGCTATATCCAGATCTTCCTGCTCTCGTCCCTCATCCTGATCCCGGTCGCGGCGCTGGCCTCCTTCGTCCAGGACCTGATCTCGCGGGCGAGTCTCTCGGGATTCGGCATGGAACTCTCGGTCGATGCGTCCGGCGCCGTGGGCACCGGGGTGGGATTCGTCCTGCAACTGGCATTGATCACCCTCATCGCCCCGTCCGTCATCTACGCAACCGCCCGCCTCGTCCGGGGTGAGAAGGCGAGCTTCTTCTCGTCCGTGCGCGATTCGGCGCCGTATATCCCGAAGGTCGCCCTGGCCACGCTCTGGAACGCCCTGATCGCCTTCCTGATCAGCCTCACCATCATCGGCATCCCGTTTGCCCTCTACCGGGCGACGCAGTGGGCCTACGCCACCCACGCGATCGTGCTGGACGGGGCAGGGGTGCGCAATTCGCGCCACATGAGCCGCAACACGATCAAGGGCGATTGGCTGCGCACGATCGGCATGGCCTCGCTGGTCACCTACGTGGCGACGCTGCCCGGACCGATCATCGGCATCCTGCTCATCATCGTGTTCAAGGTGCCGATCGAGATCGGCGGGACCATCTCCAGCCTCGTGTATGCCGTGATGTATCCCATCACCATCATCACCAGCACGCTCTACTACCTCCACCGCAAGCACCAGAAGGCGGAGCGCGTGGCGATGGGCCTGCCGGGTGATTCGCCGGGCCAGGGATTCTGGATGCGGGTGCGGCATCCGCGCACCTGGCGCGAACGGATTGGCACCGGCCCGGTGGCGCCGATGCCACCGATCCCCGGTCCCTTCCCGGACAAGCCGAAGAAGCAGGACGACCTGTTCCCCGGCGATACGCCCGCCGCGCCGAAGCCGGCCTGACCTGGCCCGACGCATCCTCGCTTCGCCAATGGGCAAGGCGCCATGCCGGTGAACCGGGTTGTTACGGTTCACCGGCATGGTGTTTGCGTCGGCCATTCCCGGATAGACGTCGGACGTTGGACCGGGAGAAAGGCGACGCGATGCGGATACCGGGATTACGCGGAATTTCTCCCCTCGACCTGGGCAAGCGGGCGGTGAAGGGCTTCATGGCCCACGACATGTCGGCCTATGCGGCGGCGCTGGCCTATAGCGCCCTCTTCTCGCTCTTTCCCTTCCTGATCTTCCTGATCGCGGTGCTGGGGTTCCTGCACATCCCCGAGTTCTTCACCTGGCTGCTGAACGAGGGGAGGCGGGCGCTGCCGGATTCCGCCTACACCCTGCTCGATGACACCGTCGACCAGGTGCAGGGGCGGGCGAGCGGCGGCCTGCTCTCCGTCGGTATCGTGGCCGCCGTCTGGGGGGCATCGTCCGGCGTGCGGGCGCTGATGAACGCGCTGAACGTCGCCTACGAGATCGACGAGACGCGCCCGGCGTGGAAGAAGTACCTCTACTCGGTGCTCTACACGTTCGGATTCGCGGCGATGCTCATCTGCCTGGCCGCGCTGATGCTGCTGGGACCGCGCAGCATGGACTGGGTGGCCGACCAGGTAGGCCTGGGATCGGCCTTCGTCACGGTCTGGAACATCCTGCGCTGGCCGGTGCTGGTGCTGCTGATGATAGTGATCGCGGCGCTGGTCTACTACGTCGCGCCGAATGTGAAGCAGCCCTTCCGCCTCATCACGCCGGGATCGGTCCTGGCGGTCGTGCTCTGGCTGCTGGCCTCGATCGGCCTGTCGATCTACGTATCCAACTTCTCCAACTACAGCGCGACCTATGGCAGCCTGGCCGGGGTGGTGATCCTGCTGTTCTACCTCTACGTGTCGTCGGCGGTGATCCTGCTGGGCGCGGAGGTGAACGCGGAGGTCCACAAGGTGGAGCTTGGCACGCCCGTTCCGGACGACACCAGCGGCGAGCCCGACGGTGCGGACACGAAGGCTCCGGACGGGGAGGACGTGACGCTCATCCATCACCGACCGGTGCAGGGTATGCCGGCCTCCTGACCTGCTCGAGAGGAACCCGAAACGGGGCTGCGGACGGGTAACCCTCCCGTCCGCAGCCCCGTTTGCCCGGCATCCGATCCTGAACCTGAATGCTGCGTCTCGCGTTAGCTGGCATGTGCAGGGAAGGCGGCGAACCACCGGCTGCAGCAGCCACAACCACACCCACACCCACTGCGAGGTGTTGCCCTACGACGTGGTTGTGGATCGACCGAATCGTCTGGCAGTCCGGCCGATCCACCTTGTGGGGCGGGTGGACCGTCGCGCTGCGGCCTTCCTACCCTGCGCAACGCCAGCGGAAGCGAGACGATCCACCGAGCGCCTATGAGGCGACAGGGAGGGCCGCCATCCGGTCGCGCTCCTCCTCGTGCTTCGCGCGCAGCTGCCCGCAGGCCGCCGCGATGTCC
>JBQCJS010000262.1:0-5433 GCA_051952485.1 Thermomicrobiales bacterium
ATGAGGTCCGGGTTCCAGGCGTTGACCGCGTCCACCGCACCCGGCCCATCGCCTTCCACCCGGACCTCGTGTCCGGCAAGCGCGAGTTCCCGCCGGATCAGGTCCGCCAGTTCCCGCTCATCTTCCACTACCAGGACACGCGCCACGGAACCTCCACTTCACGGATGCCACCCGGCATCCCGCCGGATCCTACGCCGCGACCGGATTCCGGTCGTTCACCACGCCATGCGGGGTGGGCATCGGCGTGGGAGTGGGCCGAACGGCGCGGCGACGATCCGCCTCCGCGCGCCCGGCCTCCTCGATCGCGAGTGGCGCCAGCGCCATCGCCGCGAACAGGCCGCCAAAGACAGTCAACAGGATAATGGCAATCATGCGGGGCATCCTTCCAGGATACGGCGGGAACCGGCGCTGGTTCCCTTCGACACCTTCAGGATGCCGCATCGATATTGCATGGCTCGGGACAATCTGCGAAGAAATCGTCACCAGATGTTGCAGGATTATGACGACAACCGTTCGAAGCGCGGCGGGCCGATCTCGAACGGCCAGAGCCACGAGACCGCATCCCGCACCTGGGATCCCATCGCGTTCAACGAGTCCCGCATGGCCTGAACGCGGTCCACCACGCCCTGCACCCAGCTGAGGCGCCCCGTCCACATGTTCGGCGCCAGCCCTCCATCCCACACCCAGCCCGAGACCGTCTGTCCCTCGATATCCACCTCGACGGGCCAGAACGTGTAGCCATCGGCGCTCTCGGAAAGCCCGGTCACCCGGACGCGCTGCCCTTCTTCGAGCACGGCGCTCACGGTGGAATCCAGGAGCGGTTCGGGCCGCAGGTTCAGTTCGTCCACCACGACCTGCGTCGTCGTGTTCGGGGCGATCGACAGGAACCGCTCGACCAGCGCACTCGGACCACCCCGGACGAGGATCACGGTGCCCAGCAGCAGGTTCCCGATCAGCAGGATCAACGTCATCCGCCACAGGACGTACCGGAGCCTGCCGGTCCGCTTCGCGGCGCGGCCGCCCGCCGCGTAGATCCGGTCCCAGGCCGTCGCCTCTCGCACCGGTGTGGGTTCGGCGGACGCGGCGAAATCGGATGCCCCGGCGGGGGGCTGCGTCCGGTTCGCGATCGGTGCGGTCAACGACGCCGTGGGATCGACCCTGGCGTACTCGCCCTCCAGCCCGGAACGGAAAAGCCGGGAGAACGTCAGGACATCCGGGAACCGGTCCTCCGGGTCCTTCGCCAGCGCCCAGCCCACCACATCGTCCACCCATCCCGGAATCTTCAGGTCGGGGCGCGCCTCCGACGGCGCGACGGGCACGTCCCGCACATGCGCCTGGATGAGGTCGTTCTTCTGGCTCGGACCCTCCGGCGCGACGAACGGCGTGCGGCCGGTCAGCATCTCGTACACCACGCAGCCGAGGGAATAGACATCGGTGGCCGGCTGCACCGCCTCACCGCCCGCCTGCTCCGGCGCGAGGTAGGCGGCAGTGCCGAACGCGGTCCCCCCGACGAGCTGCTGGCTCGGCCCCGCCGGCTGCACCAGGCCGAAATCGATCAGCTTGATGTGCCCGTCCGGCGTCAGCATGATGTTCTGGGGCTTGATGTCGAGATGGACGAGTTCCCGCTTGTGGAAGGCATCGAGCGCGGAGGCCAGCTCCTCCAGCAGGGGCATCACCTCGGTCGGCGTCATCGCGCCACGCCGCTCGATGGCACGCTTGAGATTCTCGCCCGGCACCAGCTCCATGATGACCCACGAGCCGGACTCGTCCTCGTAGAGGTCGTAGATCGGCACGACGCGCGGATGGGACACGAACGCCATCATCCGCGCTTCCTGGCGGAACTGCTTGCGTGATTCCGGGTTGCGCTGGTACTCCGGCCGCAGCGTCTTGATCGCCACCGTCCGGTTCGACCGCAGGTCCCGCCCGCGATACACGACAGCCATCCCGCCTCGCCCAAGGGGGCGATCGAGGTCGATCTCGTATCGATTGCCGACGATCATGCGGGACCCTGTCGCCGGGGCGCGATCGCGAATGGCCATCATGGGTGCGCTTTCGACTCGAAGCGGGGAGCAATACCACTCTCGAGAACGCGAGGCGTCCGCACGCGGTTTCCCCTCGGGAATGCTCTGTCAATCATACCCGCATCGACCGCCCTCCCATGCCGAGCGTCCGCCTGGCACGCCCGGTGCGCGGCGTGATGGGCAAGTCGTCGTTGCCCGCCACAGGGCTCCCGGATATGATGCGGAAACCGGTTCCGACGCGGTCTCGGGGCATTGCCGACCCGGGGCATGCATCACACGGAGGTGTGTCCATGAAAATCGGCGTCTTCACGGTGCTCTTCGCCCAGCGTCCATTCGATGAGGCGCTCGACTACATCAAGGCCACCGGGTGCGACGCGGTGGAGATCGGCACGGGAGGCTATCCCGGCAACGCCCACTGCGACCTCGATGCGCTGGTGGACAACGAGACCGCGCAGAAGGAATGGCTCGACAAGGTGACGAGCCGGGGCCTGGAGATCAGCGCCCTCTCCTGCCACGGCAATCCGCTCCATCCGAACAGGGAGCAGGCCGTCCGCGACGACGAGACCTTCCGCAAGACCGTCCGCCTTGCCAACCAGATCGGCGTGCGGAACGTCATCACCTTCTCGGGCTGCCCGGGAGATTCTCCGGCCGCCTCGAAGCCGAACTGGGTCACCTGCCCCTGGCCGCCGGATTTCCTGGAGATCCTGGAGTGGCAGTGGAACGAGGTCGCCACGCCCTACTGGAGCGAAGCCGGGAAGTTCGCCGCGGACAACAACGTGCGCGTCGCGATCGAGCTGCATCCCGGCTTTCTCGGCTACCACACCGAATCGTTCTGGCGGCTGCGCGAGATCGGCGGCGATGCGATCGGCGTCAACTTCGATCCCTCCCACCTCTTCTGGCAGGGCCTGGACCCGCTGGTCTGCGTCCGCGAGCTGAAGGACGCCATCTTCCACGTCCACATGAAGGACACCTGGCTCGACCAGCCGAACATCAGGCGCAACGGCGTGCTCGACACCAAGCCGTACACCGACGAGGTCAACCGCTCGTGGATCTTCCGCACGGTCGGGTACGGGCATGGGCCGGAGTTCTGGCGCAGCCTCGTTTCCGAACTTCGCCTCGCCGGCTACGACGGCGTGCTCTCGATCGAGCACGAGGATTCGATCATGAGCGTCAACGAGGGCTTCACCAGGGCCGTCGATTTCCTGAAGGACACGGTCATTCGCGAGACCCCCGGCGAGGCCTGGTGGGTCTAGCACGAGGAGCGAGGTGAGAGGTGTGGGGAACGAGGAACGGCATGCCCGCTGCCTGCAGCAATGCCCGGTCCTCTCCCCTCACTCCTCACTTCTCGGTCCTCACTCCCCCCGAAAGGAGCAAGCAACATGAGTGAGATCGGAGTCGGTCTCGTCGGGTACAAGTTCATGGGCCGTGCCCATTCCAACGCCTATCGCCAGGCAGCGGCCTTCTTCGACGTCGATCCGAAGCCCGTCATGCGCGCCATCTGCGGCCGCGACGAGGCCGCCACGAAGGCCGCTGCCGAGAAGCTGGGCTGGGAGACGTGGGAGACGGACTATCACACGCTCGTCCAGCGGGACGACATCGGGCTGGTCGATGTCTCCACCCCGGGCTACACGCATCGTGACGTGGTGATCGCTGCGCTCGAGGCCGGCAAGCACGTCCTCTGCGAGAAGCCGCTCGCCAACACGCTGGAAGAGGCGCGGGAGATGGTCGAGGCCGCGAAGAAGGCCGGCACCATCAACATGGTGAACTTCAACTATCGCCGCGTCCCCGCCGTCCAGTTCGCCAAGCAACTGATCGACGAGGGGAAGATCGGCACGATCACCCACTGGCGGGCCGTCTACCTCCAGGACTGGCTGGTCAACCCGATGGCGCCGCTCACCTGGCGCATGAAGAAGGAGACCGCCGGTTCCGGCGCCCTCGGCGACATCGGCGCGCACATCGTCGATCTCTCCGCCCTGCTTGTCGGCCCGATCACGAAGGTCGTCGGCACGCTGGATACCTTCGTGAAGCAGCGCCCCGTGGAAGTGACCTCCGACGGTGGTGCGGGCCTCAGCGCGAAGGCCGGCGAGCAGATGGGCGATGTCACGGTCGACGACGCGACGACCTTCCTCGCCCGCTTCGAGAACGGCGCAACCGGCACCTTCGAGGCCAGCCGCATGGCGACCGGCCGCAAGAACTTCAACTCGTTCGAGATCAACGGCACGAAGGGCAGCCTCGTCTTCAACCTGGAGCGCCTGAACGAGCTGGACGTCTACTTCTACGACGATGAGACCGGACTGCAGGGCTTCCGCAACATCAACGTGACGGACGCCTCCCACCCGCTGGTCAATCACTGGTGGCCGAACGGGCACATCATCGGTTGGGAGCACAGCCACGTTCACAACGTCGTCGCGATGCTGGACGGCATCCGCACTGGCGTGAACCCGTATCCGTCGTTCGAGGACGGATTCAGGTGCCAGGCAGTGCTCGACGCGGTGGAGCGCAGCAACGCCTCCGGCGCGTGGGAGACACCCGCGACGCTCTAGCAGCGCGGTCAGACGGCAACCGAAACGGGCGGGGATTCGCGATGAATCCCCGCCCGTTGGCGTCTCCGGGGTGCCCGGCCAGCCCGGACCGCCGGATTCCGAACCGTACGTCAAACAATGATGCTTCTCGTGGAGCGCACTCGAGAGCCTGCGGGAGCCAGCGAGGAGCACGAGCCCTACAAGGCCTGATCCTCACCCTGCCGATGCCGTCCGGAATCGCGCGGCGACGCCCCGCCGATCGACCCGGCGCTGCGCCTGGATCGCCTGGGCGATCCGTGACCGTTCGCCGTCGGTCAGCAGGTCGAGCGAGCCATACGGATCGGGGACGGCGACCAGCACGATCCCGGCGTCATCGCCCTTCTCCAGGGCCGCCCGCACCCGGCGCAGGTGAGCGTGTTGCACCAGCACCCGCTCTAGGCCGTCCAGCGCATAGCGACCCTGCAAGCGGGGATCGCGGTCGTAGCCCATCGTCCGCGCCGCCGGGACGAGATGCGCCAGCTTCCCGACATCCATCGGCACGGCGTCCACCGCAGCGACGAGATCCTCCACCATCGAGGTCCGCTCGACGATCTGCTGGATCGCCACCCAGGTCGTCCGGTCCGTGATGCGGGCGCCGACGCGCTCCACGTGATTCAGCGCCCGCACGATTGCCTCGTCATCGAGCTGGGTCACGGCGTGCTGCAATTCCGCGAGGGCGTGACGCTGCTCGATCAGTCGTCGGCAGCGGCGCCGCTCCGACATGCTCAGCCGGTCCAGCGCCGTGGCCGGGGGGTGCTGGAACAAGGTCTCCAGCGTGCCAGCGTCACGATTCCGCAGGGCGTGGCGCACGCGCGTGCGCCAGTCGATGCGGTTCATGGCCTGCCCGATCC
>JBQCJS010000263.1:0-2911 GCA_051952485.1 Thermomicrobiales bacterium
GACGACCTCCTCGGCCTGCCCATCCGCCTCTTCGACCTCGCTCCGGGCCTTCTGGAGCGCTACCAGCAGCAGTATCGCTACATCATGGTCGACGAGTACCAGGACACCAACCGCGTCCAGTACGTGATGGTCTCGGCCCTCTCCGAGCACTACCGAAATCTCTTCGTCGTCGGCGATCCGGACCAGTCGATTTACGCCTGGCGGCAGGCCGACATCCGCAACATTCTCGACTTCGAGAAGGACTACCCCGATCTCACCCAGATCCATCTGGAGATCAACTACCGTTCCACGCAACGCATCGTGCAGGCGGCCGACCGCCTCATCCGCGACAACGAGCAGCGCATCGAGCGGAAGATCCGCACCGAGAACCCCGAGGGCGAGCCGATCGCCCTGCGGGAACTCGCCGACCAGAACCACGAGGCGCAGTTCATCGTCAGCGAGATCCGCCGCCTCATCTCCTCCGGACGCGCCCGCTCCGAAGACATTGCGGTGATGTACCGCACCACGGCGCAGTCCCGCGTGATCGAGGAAGCGTTCCGCGTCACGGATATCCCCTACCGCATCGTCGGCGGTCTCCGCTTTTACGAGCGGAAGGAGGTGAAGGACATGCTGGCCATGTTCCGCCTCCTGCACAACCCCGCCGACCGCCTCGCCCTCGAACGGGTGCTGGACAACATGCCGCTCGGGCGCGGGTTCGGCCCGAAGGCGCTCGATGCCGCGGTCGCCTGGGCTGCCGAGAACAATCGCCCGGTGATCGACGCCTTCCTCGCCGTCGTCCCCCGCGCCACGCTGGATGCCCTCGATGGCGGGGACACGCAACCACCACCCCCACCGGCCTTCTCCGGTCCCGGCCGCACCGGCGCCGAGCGCATCGGCAAGGCGCTCGCCAACCTGCGCGAGAAGGTGGGCACCGTGACGCTGGCCGAACTCTTCGATGCGATCGTCGAGCAGACCGGCTATCGCAACTCGTTTAACGAGTCGAACGAAGAGGAACTCCAGCGCTGGGCGAACGTCCTGGAACTCCGCGCCGACCTCGAACGCTACGACGACATCGACCCCGAGAAGGCGCTCGCCGCCTACCTTGAGCAGGTCTCGCTGATCGCCGATGTCGATTCCATGAACGATGACCAGCGCGGCCAGGTCACGCTCATCACGCTCCACTCCGCCAAGGGTCTCGAGTTTCCGGTCGTCTTCATCGCCGGTGTCGAGGAAGGACTGCTCCCGATCAGCCGCGCGGTGGAGGCGGAGGCATTCGACAAGACGCCGATGGAGGAGGAGCGCCGCCTCTTCTATGTCGGGATCACCCGCGCCGAGAAATTGCTCTACCTGACCTACGTCGCCAGCCGCCTCACCTATGGCCGCTTCCAGCAGGGCGTGCCATCGCGCTTCCTGCAGAGCATTCCGGCCGAGGCGATCCGCGCCACGACCCGGATGGGGAGCCGCGCCGGCTCCGCGAATGGACGCCTCTCGTCGATCCAGCCCGGGAAGCTCGCCAGTCGCGTCGCGTCGCCGTGGACGTCTTCGACACCCGATCCGGTCGTTCCCGCGGCGACCCCGAAAGCCGAGCTGCCTGATTACCAGGCTGGCCAGCGCGTCTTCCATCCCAAGTTCGGCGAGGGCACCATCATCGAAGCCCTGCCCCGCCGCGATGACATCGAACTGGCTGTCCGCTTCCAGCGGCATGGAGACAAGCGCCTGATGGGCAGCCTCGCCCGCCTCGAGATCGTCAACGAATAAGTGAAGGAACGGGAACGGAACCGAAGCCGGAACGCCCCTTTCCCGACGCCGAATCACAGGGGATCGGCCAGTTCTCGGTCCTCACTCCTCGTCTGGAGGCTCACCACATGGCCCGTGACGCCGTCGCCGAAATCCGAGACCGCATCGACATCGTCGATCTGGTGACCGGCTACGTCCCTAGCCTGAAACGCACGGGACGCAGCTTCAAGGGCCTTTGCCCCTTCCACCAGGAGAAGACGCCCTCGTTCATCGTCTTCCCCGACTCCCAGAACTTCCACTGCTTCGGGTGCGGCAAGGGAGGCGATATCTTCACGTTCTACATGGGCGTGGAGAACGTCGAGTTCCGCGAGGCGCTGCAGGAGCTCGCCAAGCGCGCCGGCGTCACCCTCACCTCGGGTCCGGCGCCGGTGCCCGAACTCGATGCCCACCGGCAGCGGCTGGTCGAGATCAACGAACTCGCCGGAACCTTCTACCAGAACATCCTCCGCAACAGCCGCCAGGGCGAGGCCGGACGAGGGATGGCGACAGAACGCCAGCTCTCGCCCGAGATGATCGAGGGGTTCGGCCTCGGCTTCGCGCCGGATTCGTGGGACTCCCTGCTGACCTTCATGGCCTCGCGCGACATCCCCGCCGAACTGGTTGCCGAAGCCGGGCTCGCCACCGAGCGCGATTCCGGCGGCTACTACGACCGGTTCCGCAACCGCTTCATGTTCCCGATCCGCGACCGCGACGGCCACACGGTCGGCTTCGGCGGTCGGGCAATGGGCAATGCCAAGCCGAAGTACCTGAACTCGCCCCAGTCCGCGATCTTCGACAAGAGCTCGCTGGTCTACGGGCTCGACCTCGCCAAAGACGCCATCCGCCGGGCGGATGAGGTCGTCATCGTCGAGGGCTACATGGACGTGATCGCGGCCCATCAGTTCGGTTATGCGAACGTCGTCGGGGCGATGGGCACCGCCCTCACCGAATCCCAGGTCGGCCTGATCAAGCGGGGCAGCAAGCGGATCGTCCTCGCGCTCGACGCCGATGCCGCGGGCCAGATGGCGACCATGCGCGGGCTCGAAACGATGCGCGACTCGCTGGACAGCGAGGAGCAGCCAGTTCCCGATGCGATGGGCATCATCCGCTTCGAGCGCAAGCTGAACACCGAGATCGCCATCGTCCAGCTGCCGGA
>JBQCJS010000264.1:0-2776 GCA_051952485.1 Thermomicrobiales bacterium
GAAGCCGCCGCCGATGATGACCACCTTCGGCTTGCCACCGCCACGGGTCGCGACCGCTGCGGTCGGCTCGGGCTTCACGACCTCGGTGGCCACGTTGACGAACTGGGCCTCCGGCCCCTCGTCGGTCTTCGCGGCGTCCGCCGCCGGCTGTGTCGATCCTGTCTCGGAAGAAACCACGCTGCGCTCCACTCTTCCCATTCACCGCGTTCGAGCCCCAGCCGGCCCGCCACATCTCCCGATGGGCCGCCCCAGCGGACGGCACAACACCAGGTAGCGTGAGATCGCACGCTCACGATATGCTCGGGGCAGAGGAGCAACGATCCGCCGGACGACGCAACTGTCTGGCGCGATTCCGGGGATTTCCCGCCCCCATCGCAGGAAGCAGCGAGCCAGCCATGCCCCCCATGACCACCCCTTCCCCCGACCTCGTCCTGCACGGGCGGTTCGATCCCGCCGATGAGAAGACGTGGCGACACGTCCCCTTCACCGTGCCGGACGGGGTGGAGCAGCTGCACCTCTCCGTGACCTACAACGACCGCATCGGCTCGGACCCCCAACTGGTGGGCGGCAACACGCTGGACATCGGCCTGTTCGATGAGGGCGGCACCGCGGCGGGCAGCCCGGCGTTCCGGGGATGGAGCGGCAGCAACAAGACGGAGATCACCGTCGGCGCGGACTGGGCGACGCCTCCCTACCGCGCCGGCAGGCCGAACGCTGGCGAGTGGAACGTCCTGCTCGGCCCCTACAAGATCGGGCCGAATGGCCTCGACTACACGGTGGCGATCACGTTCAACCCCGGCATCGCCGATCCCGGCCGGCCGCCTGTCCCCGACCTCACGACCCTCTCCCGGCCGGTCATCCCGCGCGAGGAGGGCTGGTATTGCGGGGACATGCACATGCACACCGTCTTCTCGGACGGCACCGCCTGGCCGCACGAGGTGGCCGCAGAGGCCTACCGGCTCGGCCTGGACTTCATCGGGATCACGGATCACAACCGGGCGCAATCGCCGGTCGGATACGTGCCGCAGGGGGATGGCTGGCCAGTGCTGGTGCCGGGCGTGGAGGTGACGACCTACGCCGGGCACTTCAATGTCTGGGGTACCGATTCCTGGTACGACTTCCGCGACCCGACCGCCGAGGGCATCCAGCGCGCGGTCGATCACGCGCGGCGGGACGGCGGCTTCGTGTCGCTGAACCATCCACGCCCGTTCGGCCCGGAGTGGCGCTATCCGGAGGTGACGGGATTCCACGCCATCGAGCCGTGGAATGGCTGGTGGGGCCTGATGAACGATGTGGCGACGCGCTACTGGCACGCCCGCCTGGCAGGTGGGGAGCGCGTGTGGGGCATGGGCGGCAGTGACATGCACCGGCTGGGTGCGCCCTACGATCCGGATGTGCCCGTCTCCCCCGCCCAGCTGGGACGTCCGACCCTGTGGGTCCAGACCTTCGAGCCGTTGGGCCCGGCGTCGATCCTGAACGCCCTGCGTGCCGGACGCAGCTTCATCTCGGAATCCCCGGATGGGCCGCAGCTCTACCTGGCGCTGGAGCCGGACGGATCGTCGCTGCACGTCCGGGTTCATGGCGCGAAGGGCGATGCCCTGGTGCTGTGCGGCCCGGACGGCGTGCTGGACGCCTCCACGATCGACCTGGACCGTTTCGGATTCTACTGGCCGATGGAGTTCTTCGCGGGGGTGTCCCGGGTGCATCCGGCGTTCGTGCGGATCGAGATCCACCGGATGGGGGGCGATGTGCGGGCATTGAGCCAGCCAGTGTGGCTGCCGTGAGCGGGAGGCGAGATCCGCACAGGGGACAGCGGGGACTGATCCCGCACCGGGGCATCCGGGATGCCCCGGTGCGGAGGGGCTGACGGGCGTATCCGGCGGGAGTCCTCAGGCATCCCAGCCGTCGCGGGCCTCGGCGGCCTTGCGCCGGAAGTAGGCCTCGTCGTCTTCGTCCTCGTCCGCCGGGGCGTTCACCTGCACGGTCCAGGTGGCGCGCCAGGGGTTGTCGCCCGCGATCTGCGGACCGCCCCATTCGCCCATCTCGCGTTCGTCCTGCTCCGCCCACTCCGCCATGCGATCGAGGAATGGCACGATCGGCGCCTCCGGATCGTGGAAGCGGAAGCGCCCCAGTTCGGTGAGCAGGGTCGCGCCGGGATCGAAAATTTCTCCCCGGAAGGCGGACCGGCGCAGGCGTTCCAGCCGGGGATCGTCGTCCGGGAGCGACCGCACGTAGGCCGCGAGCGCATCGAGTCCCTCGGCGGAGCGCCGGCTGCGGGCGGCGGCCTCCGGCCCGAGTCCCATCATGTCCTGGAACTCCCGTTCCCGGCGCCACGCCGCGATCGCCTCGATCCGCTCCGCAATTGCCTGATTCACATCCTGCATGCCGCGATGTGCTCCTGCCTCGTTCAAACGACCCAATTCCGTCGGCCGCTAGCGTAGCAAGCAGTGGGCCCTGGCGTCGCAACCAAAGGAATGTTGCAGCGAGCAGGAGGCATTGACCGCGCCGGGCCGCGAATCTAGAAGACCTGGACGACGAGCAGCGCGATCAGCCCCAGCACCACCAGCACGCTCACGATCACCTGCCAGCGCCGGGAGATCGGGAACCCCGCATCTCCATCCCCGGCCCCGGCTCCCGCGGAGGGACCGGCGTGCGCGATCGCGGGAGGCGTCAACGCCGCTTGCAACTCCTTCGGTGAAGCCATCCGCTGCTGCCGATCGCGCTCCAGTTCCACCGCCAGCACGTAGGCCGACAGCTCGGTCGGGTCCGCCTCGAG
>JBQCJS010000265.1:0-3184 GCA_051952485.1 Thermomicrobiales bacterium
TTGAGTCCCTCGCGGCCGGGGAAGGCGGCGTTCATGTCGCGGTCGTCGTAGTCCGCCTCCGGAGGTAGCGCGTGAAAGGTGATGCCCGCCGCCTCGATGCCCGGGGCAAAGCGCGACCCGGTCAGCATGTGCACCGCATGACCGCGCCGGGCGAGATCCTGCGCGATGGTGAGGAGCGGCCGGACGTGCCCGTGGATGGGCGTGCTGCAGAAGAGAATGGTGGACGTGGACATGGACGCTCCCCGGCGGGCGCTGCCGGCGGACGTGGCCGGCTGCGCGGCGATGTTAGTGACTACCGATTCCATCCTACCGGCGCGGTGCGTCTGGCGCAATACCGCGGTCGAGCGCGATATGCGCCGACTGCGGGCGATTTCGATCGCCGTGGCCGGCGGACGAGCGCCAGCAGCACGCCGAGCGCCGCGACGCCGGTCAGGATCGGGACGGCGGCTTTCGCGGCGCGTTTCGGGAGCACGAGTTCGAAGAGCGGAATCGGATCGCCGAGGTGTTCCTGGACAGGGCCGAGCGGGCAGTTCCCCTTGCCAATGACGAGCCCGATCCCCTCCGCGCCGAGGGCGGCGATGGCGATCCCCAACCGGCGATCCCGCCGCCGGGTGATGGCGCAGAACCAGACGTAGCCGAGCGCAGCCAGTTCGGCTCCTGCAATGGCGGTATGGAGCGCCCGGAAGGTCATCGCGGTGCGGGAGAGGGGCATGTTCGTCCTTCCGGGGTGAATGCGGGATCGTGGCCGGCAGGCAGCCTCTGGATCGCCGCCGGTTCAATCATCGGATGGGATGGCGGCCCGATAGCGGTCGATCGTCCCGCGCATCGCGGCGACCAGTTCCGGGCTGCCATCGACGGTGAAGGGCACATCGAGGAAGCCGAGCCAGACGGCCATCGCGTCGGCGCTGCTGGACCCGCAGATCAGGGCGCAACTCCGCTCGTCGATGGCCTCGATCACGCCGAACGAGCGGTGGAGCCGCGCGATCATCTCCTCCGCGGGCGCGTGGAGGATGAGGCGGGCGCGGAACTGCCACCCGGCGTGGGAGACCGTGCGGGCGATATAGGCCGAAAGGTCGTCGTCCGGGAGAGGACGCGGCGCGAACAGGAGGCCGGTGGGATCGATCCGGCCGATGCGGTCCAGCCGGAAGGTCCGCCAGTCGTCACGCTCGCGGTCGAAGGCGACCAGGTACCAGCGCCGGCCCCAGTTCACGACGCGGTAGGGCTCGACGATGCGCCGGCTGGAGGCGCCGTCGTGGCGGGTGTAGGCGATGCGCATCGCCTCGCGGTCGCGGCAGGCGTTGGTGAGCGCGGCGAGGGTCTCGGCATCGGCGCCGGGAGTCGGTTCATCGGGCGCGATGGTCTCCGCGAAGCCGCGAAGCGCCTCCACGCGGCGGCGGAGACGGGTCGGCAGCACGCCTTCGAGCTTGACCAGCGCGCGGGTCGCCGCGTCGTCCATGCCGGTGATGCCGCCGGTGGCCGCCCGGCCGAGGCTGACGGCGATGGCCACGGCCTCGTCGTCTTCCAGCAGGAGCGGCGGCATCGTCGCGCCGGGACCGAGCCGGTAGCCACCGGCCATGCCCCGCGTCGATTCGACGGGGTAGCCGAGCTGTCGGAGGCGGTCGATATCGTTGCGGATGGTCCGCTCGCTGACCTCCAGGCGCCGGGCGAGTTCCGGTCCGGGCCAATCGCGGTGGGCCTGGAGCAGCGCGAGGAGGCGCAGCAGCCGGGCAGAGGTTTCGAGCATGGTGGGGAGATCCTTCCGGCGCGGGTGGGAAGCGAGTGCGGTTCGCTCGGATGATCGCCTGCAATCAGGAACGATCGGTGCCTGATGCGACTCTAGCATGGTGACATGGCGATCGGGCCACGAGCGAACCATGAAGGAGCAGGCATGACGACCGCTACCGGAGCTGACAACCAGATCGCACCGTTCACGATTGCGATTCCGCAGGCCGACCTGGACGACCTGCGGGAGCGCCTGAGCCGCATCCGATTCCCGCAAGTGATCCCCGGCACCGGCTGGCGCCTCGGCACCGACTCGGCGTACCTGGAGGAGCTTGCCACCTATTGGCGCGATGACTACGACTGGCGGGCGTGGGAGGCGAAGCTGAACGCCTTCCCCCAGTTCATCACCGAGATCGACGGCCAGCGCATCCACGTCCTGCACATTCAGTCCGAGGTGGAATCGGCTACACCACTGATCCTGCTGCACGGCTGGCCGGGCTCGTTCGTGGAGTTCCTGGATGTGATCGGACCGCTTACCGATCCGGTCGCGCACGGTGGGACGGAGGCCGATGCGTTTCACCTGGTGATTCCAACGCATCCCGGCTTCGGCTTCTCCGGTCCGTTGCACGAGCTGGGTTGGACTCCTGCGAGGACGGCTGTCGCCTATGCCGGGCTGATGACCCGTCTCGGGTACGAGCGGTTCGGCATGCAGGGCGGCGATACCGGGTCGTTCATCGGGCCGGACATCGCCCGCGCCGTGCCAGGGCGGGTGATCGGGTTGCACCTGAACGCCGCGACCTACGGCTTCATTCCGTGGGGCGAGGTATCGGATGAGGAGCGGGAGACCATGACCCCGGTGGAGCGGGAGCGGCTGGACCGGCTTGCGCACTGGAATGCCGAAGGGAGCGGGTATTTCAGCATTCAGGGAACCCGGCCGCAGACGCTGGCGTTCGCCCTCGCCGATTCCCCGGTCGGCCAGCTTGCGTGGCTGGCGGACATCTTCAACGCCTGGACGGACAACCCCGATGGCATTCCGGGTGGGGCGATCGACCGTGACTGGATGCTGACGGATGTGATGCTCTACTGGCTGACGAACACATCGGCATCGTCCGCCCAGACGTACTGGGAGTCGATGCACGCGGGCGAATGGCCGACGCCGGTGACGGTGCCGACGGGCGTGGCGGTCTTCGCGCAGGACGTGGCGATCCGTCGCTATGCGGAGGACGGATACCCCATCGTCCATTGGAGCGACTTCGAGCGGGGCGGCCATTTCGCGGCGATGGAGGCGCCCGATCTGCTGGTGGGCGATATCCGGGCGTTCTTTGCTGGATTGCGGGCCTGACCCTGAGTGGATCGTCTCGCCTAACCTGGCATCTGCTCGCTTGGTCGGGCCGCCATGAAGGCCGCAGCGCGACGGGCCATCCACCCCACAAAGTGGTTCGACCGGACTGCCAAGCGATTC
>JBQCJS010000266.1:0-4404 GCA_051952485.1 Thermomicrobiales bacterium
TACTACACCTCCACTTCCATACAGCAGCCTACTCGGAAGGAGTTATATATTCCTATATAATGGCACCATCAACATCCTCACATAGTCAACTCGGCCAAAAGCCCATCAAGATAGGCATTAATGCCACTGTAATCTTGACGACCCTTCATTATGAGCAAGGAGGATATATCCTGATCTGTCAATACCAACATAAACTCCCTCTTGTCGCGAACAAGATCACGACATCGTTGGATCAATGTGGCTCGGTCCGCTACGTCACGACACACCAGGAATCCGAACCGTCCTCTCGTATCACCGAAGCGACCAGCCAGCTGGTCTAACTCAGGATTAGTGACTTCGCGTCCGTAGTTCTTGCACTCAAAGAATATGTAAGGGCAATGGATACCATGGACAGTGGTAAGGTAATAGAAGAAGCCAGTCCGGTCACGGTTAGTGAATGCGATATCGACCCTCTTTCTCCCCTCGTTTATTTCCAGTTCTTTGATCGGGTATACGAGTGCTGGTGAGAAGATTGCGGTTAGCGCTCCCATGATGGCGTTGTGATAAGCGGATGCACTAGTATTTCCCGGGGGAATAGTCCGAAGGTTGTCGATTATCGGGTTAAAGTCGACTTCTTCCGGATTGGGTTGGATCATTTCTATGTCGCGATCTGTCATAACAGTCGGAATCGGGGGTAATGATTCTTTATATTGCTCCAAAACCTCTGGGTGATCTTGAGTAAAATTGTATAGGAAATTCTTATCGAGAGGATATACCTCCTTGAGGTCAGTTTTATAGACTACACGCCTGCCAGTTTTTAATGTCTGCACCAGCGAACTTCCAGCCTCCAGATGTTCGGCCTGAAGATATTCCAGAACGAAGTGCTGATAGTACTTCTGATGGTCAATTGTCAGATCATGCCGAACGGCCGCTTTTGGAACAAGCAGGACTCTGGTCGTTTCATATATCGGGAGATCAGCATAAGTGCTGCGCCAATCTCCCCGCGCCGGGTCCCAGCACATACCACCAGGAACGCGTCTCATTGGTATGTTATGAAGTAAGCACTGGGCTTTTGTGTACTCGAGAAGCGGTCCTCGGATTATATTGGTTGTCATGTCGGAGATCTTGTCACGGCCAATGCCAGGGATAACCAACTCAGCATCAGCCAAGTCTTTAAGCATCCCGGTCTGCACTGCCTCACTCAGTCGAAGGCGCTCAAAAATCTGCTCAGATTGCATACCTCCGATACCACTACCTCGCGGCTTTCCAGTTGATAGACCGAGATGAGTGTCGTTCGGCTCTCTTAAATTGAGCAGCAGTCTGCGAGCACGCTGCTCCTCCCCTTCACTGATACACCTTACGATGAGCTCAAAGAAATTCACGACGAGATCATTGCAAACTGCAAACCATTCCGCCTCCTCCAAACTCAAAGCATAAGGGTCAACGTATAGCGGGAGATCCGTCGTCAAAGGGACGTCTACAAAATCCAACTCTGTCTGGGTGCCTCTTAGTCCAAAGTAGTCTGAAAATCTCATGGTCTTATCCTCGTCGGCGATTCAGGTATCTCAGCGCGACCCTATTTGCTCCCCGGGAACGATCCACCCCAGGCTTTCAAAGATTGAGTCGATCGCCGCTTCCAGCGGTGCAAAATCGACGTCGTCCCATTGCCTCGGAATCCAACGAGTGGGAACCTCCGGATTCGGAAACTCCAGCGGTCCTCTCATCACTTGAAGAAGACTCGAATCGCAATTCTTCAATGCAATGTATTGAGCGTAGGACCGCGCCCACAGCTCGTTAATCCTTAAGTTTTGAATTAGGGACTCCTGGTATTCTAGGTCAGTGGCTCCGGGGACAGTACCAGGAATAGTTGGAGGGAATTCTAGCTGCCTCTTTAGCGATGCTACGTGCTCGCTCTGGTCTATGGCTGCTCTCCAATCATTCCAGAGCCCATGCGTCTCAGAAGCAAAGGCTACCGTTCGGTTCCCGAGTGCGAGCATATCTATGGCATGTCCAGTCTCGTGAAGCAGCGACACAGCAATCCGAGGCTCCTTGACTTCCGAACCATAGTAAGGCATGACGATCTTTGGCTGCGTAACGATCTCCTCGTTCACGCGACAAGGCCGAAAACGCGGCGCCTCCACTCGGCGACTGCATTCCACCTTGACAACAGGCATGCCAGAAACGCAATGGACGGCATCGACATAGCTAACTACCAATCTGGCTGCGCTTCTCGTCGAAACCTGCGTCAGCCCCCGTACTCCTTCGAAAATCCAGACGTCTGAGAGAGCCTGCTGCGTGCCTAAGATCGTCATACTCGCATACACCATCAATTCGCTGATTCAACTACTGCACAGGCCCCATTCGGGCTTCAGCCGTCGCTTTGTTCCCGATCTCTGGTATTGAGGCGGCCGACTTGGGGATCTCTGGAACTTCCAACTCGAGCATACATGCATGGATGTGAGTTTGAAAGTCCAGCAAGGTGACTTATTGGCACCGAGTGGCTAGGCTGAGGGCGGAAGTTTCGCCGGGGCCTATCTCCTATCCCCGGAACCGGTTGACACCGGCCCCCAGCGTCCCTAGAATACGAACGAAATAGAACATATGTTCTGTTTTGGCGGCGGCAGCCGGACGGCGCGGTGTGGTATGGACCTCGGCACCGCGTCGCGAACCCGGGCAATCCCGGCCATTGGCAGCGAGATCGCCCCGGACCCAACCCGGGGCCAGGGTTCCCGTTGCCAACGGCCCGGAACGACCGGCTCCGTGCTGCCGCCGCCCGGATTCGTCACTTGAAAGGGAACCGATCTCATGCCTGACAAGGCTCGCGAGGACCGCAAGCCGGTCGTCCCGGCAGCCGAACCGTCTCCGCAGCAACCACCACCACCACCGGCGACCTCCTCGTCCTCCCGGCGCCGGTCCCACCGCCGTCGTGATGGCGAGGCGACGCAAGATACCGCCGCCTACCTGGAGGTCATCGACCCGAGCGCCGAAGCGCCGGACGGGGAGGCCGCTCGCGCGGACGAGTCGGGGGACGAAGACTTCGAGCGCAGCCGGGCGAGCGCATCCTCCACCACCGGGCGCACCAGTCGCTCCACCCCGGCCGTCTACCGCTGGGTCTGCCCCTGCCAGAACCCGCCCGTCCTGCTCGCCACCTACGGCCCGAACGCGCGGATCAACATCAAGGTCCGCGATCGCTACTGGCACCTGCATGGCTTCGGGATGGTGGAGGCCATCTGCCCGCGCTGCGCCGCCGAACACGTCCTCGACCTGCGTCACCTGCACCGCGCGCTCGAAGCCGGCGAGGAGCCGGCTCCCATCCGCATCCACCGCGCCTCCTGAGGCCTTGTGGATCGTCTCCCTTTCGCCTTGCCTGGCGAGCATGGCGAGTGCTGCGCAAACGACGTGTTCCACGCCGGTTCACCACCACCGCCGCCACCACCACTCCGAATCCCGCATGAGCTCCGAAGAGCCTTCCCGTTCATCCCGCGCCCAGCCCGCTCCGCGCCCGCCCCATGCGGCCGGGGAGCGGCGGGTGCCACGATTCCGGCGGAGGCCGATCATGCATTCCACGACCACCAGCAGTCCCACGACCACCACCCCGATCGTCACCGTTTCCCTCACCCCGGCGGATGCGCGGTCCGCGTCCAGGCAGGGCGGCGTCACGCGGCTCGAACGGGCCGGACACTCCCGGCTCGGACGGACCCTGTTGGCCCGCAACCTGGGCCGCCGGTCGGATGGCGCAGCGATCCGGGTTGCCCCCGTCCGGGGCGACGTTCCCGCCGAACCCGGCTTCCGCAACCCGCTGGCGCCCTTCGCCCCCGCCGTCCGGCAGCGCGTCCTCATCCCGGTGATCGGCGCCAACGACGAGCTGACCCCCGCCTGGGAACGCGCGATCGCTCCCATCGTCGCTCGCGCGGCCTCCGGCGACCGCATCGCGCGGGATGCCCTCTACGCGGCCTTCGAGCCGAAGCTGATGCGCTTCGTGCGGGGTGTCCGCGTGCCGTGGGCGCCCACCGGGGCAGTCGACCGCTGGGATCGCGACGATGTCGCGCAGGAGGCCTACCTCGCCTTCCTCGATGTCCTCGCGACGTGGGAGGAGCCGATCCCGTTCGGGCGCTATGTGTTCGCCCACTTCCCCTGGCGGCTGCGCGATCTCGTCTATCGTGGCGTCGCACGGTCGTCCGTGCCGCCGGGGACGATCCCCGTCGCGATCGAGGGCCGGGAGTGGCTGGCGGATGATTCCGCCGCCGCGCTTGAATCCCGGATGCTGCTGGACGCGCTCGCCACGTCGTTCGGGCCGCCCTACGACGACATCATCCGGTGGCACATCGGGGATGGGGCGTCGCTGATGGCCGTCGCCGCCCGGCTCGGACGGACCCTGTTGGCCCGCAACCTGGGCCGCCGGTCGGATGGCGCAGCGATCCGGGT
>JBQCJS010000267.1:0-4355 GCA_051952485.1 Thermomicrobiales bacterium
GGGCCACTCAGCGCAGCGTCTCGCTTGACTCCTCCCGTGCTGGCTTCGCGGGCCGCCATGAAGGCCGCAGCGCGACGGGCCACCCGACAAAGTGGTTCGACCGGATTGGCGGACGTTCTTGGGCGAACCACCCCGCAGGGCTCATTCTCCGACCCCGCGATGAGCTGCGATCAGGCGCTCGTGTCCAACGTCCCCGTGACGGCTGCAGGGGGGCTCACGACGGCGGGAGGTCGTCGTCGTGAGCCTCGTCGTCGTGCTCGGGGAGATCGTCCGCTGCGGTGCGGACCGGGAAGGTGACCGTGAAGGTCGCGCCACGCCCCAGCTCGCTGGACACCTCGATCGTGCCGTGCATCGCGGCCACGAGGGAGGCCGTGATCGACAGCCCGAGACCGGACCCCCCGCTGCGCCTCGTTCGCCCCGGGTCCGCCCGCCAGAAGCGCTCGAAGATCCGCTCCTGATCCGCCTCGCTGATGCCCGGGCCGGTATCGGCGACGTTGAGGCGGACATTCCCCGCCACCTGGTCGACGATGACATTCACGGCGGCGGTGATCGGCGTGTGCGCCTGGGCGTTCGCGAGCAGGTTGTCCACGACCTGCCGGATGCGGAGGGCATCGCCGGTGACGGTGAGGCCCGGCTGCACCGAGGCGGAGACGATCCGCTCCGGATTCGCGACCCGGAAGTCGCTGACCGCATCGGTGACGAGGGTGGAGATGTCCACCGGCGTCCGTTCCAGCGCCCGGTGCTGGTCGAGGCGTGCCAGCAGCAACAAATCCTCCACCAGCCGCGACATGCGCGACCCCTCGGACTCTATGCGCCCCATCGCGTGACCCACGGCCTCGGGGGTGGGCAGGGCGCCCTGCCGGTACAACTCCGCGTATCCCCGGAGCGACGTGAGCGGTGTGCGCAGCTCGTGCGCGGCGTCGGCGACGAACCGGCGCATCCGGTTCTCGCTCTCGGTGCGTACCTGCATCGATTGCTCCACCTGCGAGAGCATCTGGTTGAGGGCGCCGCCAAGCTGGCCGAGTTCCGTGCGGGGATCGGGATCGGGCACGCGTTGCGAGAGGTCGCCGCCCGCGATCGCGGTGGCCGTCGTCACCATCTGGTCCACGGGGCGCAGGCCGCGCCGGATGAGCCACCCGGAGACGAGCGTGGCGCCGATCACGGCGATCGTGCCGCCCACGACCAGCAGGCGGACGATGTCGCTGACGGCGGCATCGACATTCTCCAGGGAGGCCGCCGTGACATCGTAGTTGCCGTTGTCCAGCCGCTTGATGAGGACGCGAAAGGCCGCTCCCCCTTCGGCGCAGGGAAGGGTGACGATCCGGCCGAGCATCGCATTCAGGTCGGCGCTGGGAATCGGCGGAAGCACCGGGGGTGGGTCGGGTTCGTCCCGGTAGCCGGAGGGCTCGTTGACGATCAGGGTGCCGTTGGCGTCGTAGACGAAATGGGCGACATCCTGCCGGAATGGCCCGCTCGCCTCGGTGGACGACGGGGTGGCCATCAGGGTCGGGCCGATCTGATAGGCGATCGGCGTCGAGGCCGGCGTGGCCTCGTCGCAGGAGGGGTCGTCCGGCGGACAGGAGTAGTCGGCCTCCGGCGTTCCCTCGCCCGCCTTGTCGTGCGGTGGCGGGCCGCTCTTCTTGTCCGTCGAGCGTTTCGAGACGTCGAGCACCTGGCTGTCGACCTGCTCGATCAGGGTGGAGCGCACGCTGCGCACGACCACCAGGCTGAAGAGCAGGAGGGTGGCGAGGATGACGGCGCCAACCGCCAGGGAAATGCGGGCACGCATGCTCATGGCTGCGTCTCCGCTGGTTCCCGGCGGGAGCCGTGGATGCGATCAGGTTGGTCGTGCCCACCAGCGCCAGGGCTGGCGGCGATTGCAGGTGGACGATGCATGCGTCCGTGGATTGTCATGACCCGGCCCACACCCCTTCCGGATGGGGCGCCCCCGCGCCCATCCAGCGTTCCGCGTCCGAATGCGCTCAGTTCACCTGCAGGGTGTAGCCGAAGCCACGAACCGTGCGGATCAGCTGGGCTTCGCGGTCGTCCAGCTTGCGGCGAAGGTAGCTCACGTAGGTCTCGACGGCGGAGGGATCGCCCCCGAAATCGTAGTGCCAGACGTGATCGAGAATCTGGTGCTTGGAGACCACCCGTCCCTGGTTCAGCATCAGGTAGCGCAGGAGCCGGAACTCCGTCGGCGAGAGGGAGACCTCGTCCTTGCCACGCCAGACGCGGTAGGACTCGTCGTCCATCGTCAGGTCGCCGCAGACCAGGCGGCTGGATTCGTCGGCGGCGCTGCTCCGGCCAGACCGGCGCAGCACGGCGTCGATACGGAGCATCAGTTCTTCCAGGCTGAACGGCTTCGTCATGTAGTCGTCGCCGCCGCCAGTGAAGCCGGCGCGGAGGTCCGACGGATCGTCCCGCGCCGTGAGGAAGATCACGGGGACATCGTTGCGGTCCTCGCGGAGCTTGCGGCAGACCGAGAACCCGTCGATATCCGGGAGGTTCACGTCCAGGACGAGGATATCGAACCGGGAGTTGCGGGCCTCGGCGAGGGCGGCGCTGCCGGAGGCGACGGTTTCCGTCTCGAATCCGGTGAAGCGCAGGGCCGTGGAAATGAGTTCCCGGATCGAATCGTCATCTTCGACCACCAGGACACGTTCGTTGCGGGAGTCTGGAACCGGGTGCGCTTTCACAGGGGTCTCCTCCGACCGGGACGGGCTTGCAGGGGGACGGGGCCGCCGGGCCGCCCCGTCGATCAGGGTACGGGTGTCGCCGTGGCCGACGAGCCGAAGCCCGGGATGCCCTGGAAGGCCGGTCCGGCATAGGGGGTGGGGACGGTCTGCCACGGCAGGGCGTCGACCGAATAGGCGAGATAGAAGAGGTAGATGCCGATGGCGATCGCGAGCACGAGCACGATCAGGCTCGTCCAGGCGATGAGCGGGTGGCGACGGATGGCGGCCTTCACGGTGTCCCCTTTCCGGCATGTCGCCATCACGCCGATGGCGGATCGGCCCGGGCCAGAGCAGCCACCCTGGTGCTCCAGCCCGGGGGGGGCGCGGCTACTTCGTGGCCGTGAGGTCGATCGACAGCTGGAACTCGTCCTCGATGGAGGCCACGGGGCCGAACACCGGCGCCTCCATCCCGAAGTCCGCGAAGGTGATCGTCGTGGTGGCCTTGCCGGTCATCGTGTTGCCATCGACCTTCACCGTCGCGTCCCATGTCGTCTGCTTCGTCACGCCGTGGATGGTGAGATCGCCGACGATCTTGAAGGTGTGTTCCTGGCCGTCGTTCACGGCGCTATCCAGCCCCTCGGTACCGGTGACGATGAAGGTGCCCAGCGGATAGGTGCTCGTCTCGAGGACATTCTGCACCTGGTTGTCGCGGCGATCCTCGTCGGTCTTCAGGGTGCGCAGGTCGATGTAGACCACCGAACAGGGGATGGGCTTGCCGGCATCGTCCAGCAGGATCGTGCCGATGAGGGCGCTCGTGGTCCCCACCGCCGTGGTGTCGCCACGTCCGGTGAGCACTTCCTGGACCGTGTAGCTGGCGGTGCTGCTGGCGGCGTCCACCGAGAAGACCGAGCCGGCGGTGGAGGCGGCCTCCGGGACATTGTTGCTGTCCATCGTGCAGGTCTCGGCGGCGGGTGTGCCGGTGACATCGGTCGCGGTGGACTCGGCGAGGGTCGTGCCGGGCAGGAAGGCCGAGGCCGTCGAGACCGTCAGCGCGAGGGCGACGGCGGACGTGGCAAGGAAGCGGCGCGGGCGCGAGACAACCGGAGAGATGAATCGGGACATCGGGAACCTCCTGTGGGCGGGCGCGTCCTGTGTGGGGGAAGCGCGATGGAACGGGTGGGCATCACGGGATGTGACTGCCGGTGAGGGGCGGCCAGGTGCGATGGCGACCCTGCGATCCGACTGATGCCCAGTATGGATCGCGCATCTGAAGGTACGCTGCGCGGTTTCTGTGAGTTTGCTGGAGATTCTTTCAGGCAATCCGGTGTCGTTTTCCGGCGTTCCGGGCGACCTGTCCTGGCAACGGCGACCGGAATCGCGAACAGGGTGACTGATTGGCACGCCGGCGAGTAGGATGGACGGGGACACTTTCAGGCATCGAGCGAGCCGGATTCCGCAGTCCGTCCTGCGCTCGGTTGCCGATCGGCAATCGCTGGCGCGGCGGCTCGTCGTGCCGATGCCATCCGGCCGTTCCGGGCGCGGCCGGCATCCGTGCCGGTTCCCACGGCGATGGGAGCTGGCCTCACCCGCAATGGAACCGCCCATGATCGACCGCCCTGCGCGTTTCACCCGCTCCGCCGTCCCGACGACGATCAGCACCATCGCGACCACCACCACCAC
>JBQCJS010000268.1:0-10299 GCA_051952485.1 Thermomicrobiales bacterium
GGGGCCGGCTCCGTTTCCTTGTCTCCAGTAAAGCCACCCGATATGCAGCCGCGATGCGGGGAATGTGGAGATCGTGTGAATCCCGCTCCGGTTGCGTCGGCCGACTCCATCACGCAGAATGACGGAAGCGTCGGCCCCGCGCCCCACGGTGTGCGCTGTCATCCCCAGGGACCGTTGCTGCAGCTGGGGCCTGCCGGTTCCCGCAGCCCGCAGCCGTACCGGATCGCCGGAGACTGGGCGATTCCGCGATGGGCGGGCAGGAAGAACGCCGATGGTCGACAATTCGAGGACCGCCTCCATCACGCCAATCCCCTCGGCATGGCAGGTCATCGAAGGGACGACCGGTCGTTCCCCCCGTGACCTCTCCCCACCGAACCTCCCCTACGGCCATGTGCCCCGCCCGCGCCTGATCCAGGCGATCGAGCATCCGTTCCGCGCGCGGGTGACCCTGATCGTGGCCGGCGCGGGATACGGCAAGACGATCCTGGCCACGGAGTTCGCAGCCGGACTCGATGTCCAGGTCGGCTGGCTGACGCTGACCGACGCCGACAACGACGAGCACGCCCTGATCGACGACCTGCGCCGGGCGCTCCGACCCTGCCTCCGGCATGGACGGATCAGCCCCCCGGCCGGGACCGAAGATCACGCCCTGCTCGAGCGGGACCTTGCCGATGTCGCGGCGGGGAACTGCCTGGTGATCGACAACTGCGAGGCCCTGACCAACCCGACGTGCCACACGGTCCTGAACGAGGTGATCGCAGGGCTGCCGGCACGCTGCTTCATCGTGCTCGTCGGCCGCACCACGCCGCCGATCCCGCTCGGCAGGCTCCGCGCGTCCGGCATGATCCGGGAGATCGATGCCGCCCGCCTGCGCTTCACCCGGGCAGAAACGACCGCGTTCTTCACCGGCCTGCCCGATGTCCAGCTCGAATCCGACGAGGCACAACAGGTCCATCATTTCACCGACGGGTGGGCAGTCGGGCTCTACCTCGTCTCGGTCGCGGCGCGTGCCCACGCGATGACACTGCTCTCCGACCGAGACCGCCACCCCCTCCTCCATCAGTTCGTCGACGAATACGTGCAGCAGGAACTGATCGCGCCCCTTTCCGAGCCATCGCGGGCATTCCTCCGGGACACGATCGAGCTGCCCCTCGTGAGCGGCGAACTCTGCCAGCTGGCGCTGGGCATCGACAACGCACCGCAACACATCGCCGCGCTGGCCAGCGAGTTCCCCTTCATCACGCCGGTCCCGGGACACCCCCACCACTGGACGTGGCCCCGCATGATCAGGGAAAGCCTCCTGCGGGACGCCGGGTCCGCCGCGCATCGCTCCCGCATCACCGACCGGCAGCGGTCGGTGATGGCCCTGCTGCTCCAGCAGGGGTCCCTGAGGGAGGCGGCGGACTATGCGCTCATCGGCGGCGATCCCGAGTGGATCGCGGCGGGGGTCCGTCCCTGGTGCGAGTATCTTGCCGCGCGCAGCGACTTCGAACCCCTGGGCTCCCTGCTGGAACGGCTGTCGGAGGCGACGATCGCCACCCACCCGGACTTCCTCTACTGGAAAGCCATCGGACACCTCGGCGTGGCGCGGCATCTCTCCGTGCTGGAGTGGTTCCCACCGATCGCGGACGCGTGGATGCGTTCGGGGGATCCCCTGCTGCGGGGACGCGCCCTTACCTGCCGCTCGCTCATCGCCTGGCTCGCCGGCCGCCATGCCGAGGCCATCGCCACGGCGGACCAGGCGCTGGCCATTCTCCCCGAGGACGCGATCACGGAGCGGATGTATGCCGCGACCACGAAAGGTCGCGTGCTCTTCCGGGAAGGGGAGGACGAGCGTGCGGCCATCGCCGTCTGGGATGCCGAGCGCCTGGCCGCCAGGTTGCCGATCGACGAGCAATGGGCCTGGCGTACGCTGGCGATGGACCGGGGAAACGCCTACGCCCTGCGTGGCGACCTCCATTCCGCCGTCACGAAATACCGGTTGATCGTGTCGGAGCTGCCGGAATCGCTCCGGTTCCTGGAGGGGTTCTACCGATGCCGGCTCCTCGCCCTCGCGATCGAGATGGATCACCTCGATATCGCCCGCAGCGAGATGGCCCATATCGAGAGCCTGCTCGAAGGCGAATGGCGGCTGTGGCATCTCTGGGCCATCGTGGCCCGGACCCGCCTGCTGATTGCCGAAGGGGCCATGAGCGAGGCCGAGGCATGGGCCTCCAGCCACGTCAAGGTGATGCGGCGGATGCCCGGGAAATCGCAACTGGTGATGCAGCTGGCGCGGGTGTGGCTGCACCACGGCGAATACGCGATGGTGCGGAGCTGGCTGAACGACCTCCGTGACCTGCCCTTTCCCTGGATCGACGCCTTCGGCGAGGTCGGGCACCAGCAACTCCAGGTCGACCTGGACCTGGCCGAGGGACGCTACGAGGAGGCGACCGAACTCGCCCGCACCCTGACCCTGGAAGCGGAACGCGCGGACCGGTGGTCGGAGTCCGTGGTCTTCGCGGTGCGATGGGCATTGGGCCTCTCGCTGCTGGATGCGCCCGGCGGGGCGAGCGCCGCGCTGGGCCGTGCGGTGCGGCTCGGCGATCGCGGCGGCTTCGTCCTCGCCTACCGGGTCCCGGGGTTCGATACCAGCTCGCTGATCGCGGAGGCCCGCCGGGCGCAGGCACCGGCCGAGCCGGATGACCGCACCCTGCCGCCCCTCGGGACGCCCCAGCCCCTCACCCGGCGGGAGTACGAGGTGCTGCACCTGGTATCCCGGGGCCGCACCAACCAGCAGATCGCCGAGGAACTGTTCATCTCCGTGAACACGGTCCGCAACCACCTCGTGCATATCTGCCGCCGGCTCGACGCCAGTTCCCGCGTGGAGGCCGTCGCCAAGGCCCGGGACCTCGGGTTGCTCGCCTGAGGCGGCTGCCCAGCCTCACGCGGCATGAAGCCTGCTCCGCGATGCCCCCAGGCGAACGTTGCGATGTGGCTCTCGGGTGTTCCCAGGCGGCTCCCTGACTTGGCCCGGGCGGGGACCCACCGAACCCGGCGCGGGCTCCCGCCCCGATATGGTGATTTTGTACCCTTGCAGCGACCCTCCCACGGCCCAACAATGACTCGCAGATCATGCCTCGACGGCTGGCTTCGGGCTGCCGTCCGCACCGCCTGCCTGTCCGCCTCCGACCACCGCTGAGGGCTTCATGAGCGACCAGGCGATTACCATCTCGATTCTGGCCGCGGCTATCGTCGTCTTCGTCCTGAATGTCGTGCCCGTCGGCATGGTGGCGATGGGTGTCGCCGTCGCCCTGTGGGCGACCGGCGTCGTGACCCTGGACCAGGCGCTGGCGGGATTCGGCACCCCCACGGTCGTCCTGATCGCGGCGCTCTTCGTCGTCGCGGAGGGACTGGATTCCGCCGGCATCACGACCTGGGTCAGCCAACAGGTCGTCCGCTTCTCCGGCGATAGCCGGCAACGCCTCGTGGTGATGGTGATCCTCTCCGTCGCCGTGCTCTCCGCACTGATCACGCCGAATGGCTCGGTCGCCGCGCTCTACCCCATGGTCGTGGTGCTGGCGATCCGGATGAAGGCAGCCCCCTCGAAGCTCCTCATGCCGCTGGCCTTCGGGGCGCACGCCGGCGCGCTGCTGGTGCTCACCGGCTCGCCGGTCAGCCTGCTGGCATCGGAATACGCGGCGGACGCCGGGGCGGGGCATTTCTCCTTCTTCTCGGTCGCCCTCGTCGGCGTGCCGCTGCTGATCGGCACCATCGGCATCGTGCTGCTGCTCGGCGATCGCCTGCTGCCGACGCGGAAGCCGGACTTGGCACTCCGCGATCTCAGCATGCTGCCGGCCACCCTGGAGCAGCAGTACATCGGCGGCGAAGAGGAACTGGCCCGCTTGCGCGTCCTGCCGGAGAGCCCCCTGATCGGCGATCACCTGCGCCGGGTCGACCTGCACCGCCACCCGGAGGTCCATTTCATCAGCCTGCAGGACCAGCGCGGAAGGCCGACCAACGATGCCGCCGTCCGCGAAGGGTCCATGGTCGTGGTGCGCGGGCACGATCGCGACATCGCCGAGTTCTGCACGGAGTACCGGCTCGAACGCCAGTCGTTGGCGGGCGCGGATCTCTCGGTCGGGGTGATCAGCAAGCGATTCGGGGTGGCCGAGGTCCTGGTCGCGCCGCGCTCGAACATGATCGGCCAGCGCGCCTACCCGGGGATGGTTACCGAGAGCGGCGAACTCGTGGTGCTGGCCGTCCAGCGGCTGGGCACCGACATCGGCGTCAGCCCCACCACCCTGAAGGCGGGCGATTCGCTCCTGCTGCAGGGGTCGTGGGACGCACTGGACACCCACACCCGGGACCCGAATGTCGTGCTCGTGGACACGCCGGACGCCATCCGCCGGCAGACCGTGCCGCTCGGCCCGAAGGCGCCGGCCGCGATCGGGATCCTGACCGCGATGATCGTGCTGCTGACCACCGGCTGGCTGCCCGCGGTCATCGTCTGCCTGCTGGCGGCGGGCGCGATGGTGCTGCTGCGGGTGACCACGATCGACCAGGCCCACCTGTCGATCTCCTGGACCACCCTCATCCTGGTGGCCGGGATGGTGCCGCTCTCCACGGCGATCACGCAGACCGGCATGGCGCAGTCGATCGCGGAGCGGCTGGTGGACACCGTCGGCACCAACAACCCGCACATGCTCCTGATCGGCCTGTTCGTGGTGACTGCCGTCCTCGGGCAGATGGTGAGCAACACGGCGACGGCGCTGATCGTCTTCCCGATCGCGGTTTCCGTCGCGCCGCAGATGGGCGTCTCCGTGCTGCCGATCCTGATGTGCGTGAACGTCGCGGCCTCGGCGGCCCTGCTGACACCGGTCGCGACGCCCGCGAACACGATCGTGATGGGTCCCGCCGGCTATCGCTTCGGCGATTACTGGAAACTCGGCGGGGTGGTGATGCTGCTCTACTTCGTCATCGCGGTCTTCCTCGTGCCGGTCATCTGGCCGTTCTGATTCCCTGCATCCGGCACCGCCTCCCGGTGGAAGCGCGGGCCTCCAGGCGCGATCATTGACGCCGGCATCCCGGGATGGTCGCAGCCCTCACCGGGCAGGTTTCCTGGCCCGGAAGCTGCCCTGGCGCAGGCGATGGTCGATCGTCACCGGGGCAGAGCCGGATACGATCGCCGCAGAGCGAGAAGCGCGTCATGAGTGTCGACCCCGGCCTCCCGGAACGTCTCCCGAACACGCTCCCCATCATCCCGACTTCGCTGGTGGGGCGGGACGAGGACGCTGCCCACATCGTGGGCCTCATCCAGTCCGGGGCGTCCCGGCTCGTCACCATCACCGGCCCGGGCGGCGTGGGCAAGACGCGGCTGGCGATTCACGTCGCCAACCTGCTCACCGCCGATTTTCCCGATGGCATCGCCTGGATCCCGCTCGCCGCCGTTCCGACGCCAGACCTCGTGCTGCCCACCATCCTCCAGCACCTCGGGGTGCATGAGACGAGCGACCTCGCCGCGACCGATCGCCTGCTGGAGGCCGTTCAGGGCAGGCGCATCCTGCTGGTCCTCGATAACCTGGAGCACCTGCTGGCCTGCGCCCCGGCGCTCGCCACGATCGCATCCGCCAGCGAACGCGCCGTCCTGCTGGCGACCAGCCAGGCGCCGTTCGGCGTCAGCGGCGAACAGGTCTATCCCCTGCAGCCGCTGGCGCTCCCCGATCCGCTGTCGCCGGCGGACCACCTGCTCCACACCGACGCCGTTACGCTGTTCGTGGAGCGCGCCCACGCCGTCAACCCCTTCCTGGCCATCACCGATCCCGATGCGGCGACCATCGCCACGATCTGTTCCCGACTCGATGGGTTGCCGCTCGCCATCGAACTGGCCGCGGCGCGCTCCAATGTCCTGGACCCGACCTCCCTGCTCGCCCGGCTCGACCGCCGCCTGACCGTGCTCACGAGCGAACGCCGGGATGTCCCGGATCGCCTCCGCACCCTCCGCAACGCGATCGCGTGGAGCTACGATCTCCTGCCGCCGGACGAGCAACGCCTCTTCCGCTGGCTCTCGGTCTTCGCGGGTGGCATCGCCCTGGAGGCGATCGACGACTTCCCTGTCGGGCCGGACCCGGATGCCCGCTCCGGCCTCGATCTCCTGGCCCAGCTCGTCGGCCGCAGCCTGGTCCGCGCCACGATGACCCCCGGTGAGCCCCCGCGTTACCTGATGCTGGAGACCCTGCGCGAATTCGGCCACGACCGCCTCCGCGCGGACGGCGACGACCATGCCGCCCGCACCTGGCATGCCGAATGGATCGCCCGCCTTGCCATCGCCGAGGGCGCTCACCTGCTCGACAGCAACCAGGGCGAGGCGGGCGTCACGCTCAGCCGCGAATGGGAGAATATCCGGCAGGCCCTCGCGTGGTTGCTCGATCACGGGTCTGCCGACCGGGCCCTCGCGATCTGTGGTTCCATCTGGCGCTTCTGGTCGCGACGTGGCCTGGCCACGGAGGGCCGGGCCTGGACCGCCCGCGCCCTGGCAGCGATCCCGGAGGAGGCGACCCCTCAGCGAGCCGAAGGCCTCTTCGCCGCTGGCTACCTGGCGGAGGACCAGAACGACCTCCCCGAAGCCGAACGCCTGATGCTCGCCTCACTCGCGATCTCGACCATGCTTGAGGATGCGCGGGCACGAGCCACCACCCTCTCCGCCCTGGGGTCCATTGCCCACGACCGGAGTGAATACGACCAGGCCCTGGACTGGCATGTCCAGGCACTCGCCGCCGCCGACATCTCCGGCAACGTGCGGGCGCGCGCGGTGTCGCTCGGGAACATGGGGGTCGCGCACTTCTTCCGGGGCGACTACGCGCAGGCGCGGGCATGCTGGGAAGAAGGGATCGTCGCCGTTCGCGAACTGGGCGATCGGCAAGGCGAGGCCGTTCTGCTTGCCAACCTCGGTGCGCTCCTGGTCGAGACGGATGACCTGGGTGCCGCCCGCCAGATCCTGGAGCAGTCGCTGGACCTGGAACGCACCCTGGGCGATCTGCGTTCTATCGGCTTCTGCCTGACGAACCTGGCCGAAGTCCTCTTCCGTCTCGGCGACCTCGAGTCGCCCCTCGGGATGCTAGAGGAATCGAACCGATACTTCGTGGCGTTCGACAACCCGCGCGATGCCGCCGTCTCGCAGATCACCTGGGCGCGCATCCTGCTCGCGCGGGGAGAACTCCACGACGCCCTCTCTACCATGAGGGAGAGCCTGATCGCCCTTGACCGCTGCGGCGATCACTCGGCATTCGCCGAGGCGGCGGAACTCCTGGCCATGGCGGCGATCCTCATGGATGCGGCGCCGGATGCCCGCACGCTGTTGTGGAACGCCGCGATTCTCCGGGTCCGGGTCGATTCCCCGGTGCGCCCCTCCATCGCCGCCGAGACCGAGACCGTCAGGCGGCAGGTACGGGCGCTCCTCGGTCCGGACGCGCTGCCCGACGTATCGCCGGGGGCCATCGATGCCGAGCCCCCCAGCGACGACCTGGCGAACGCCGTGATTCGCATCGCCACCGGGCTGCTGCGGCGAGCGGAATCCACCGCCACGCACACGTCGATGCCGGTCGCACCTGACCCCGAGGCGAGCGCGACGCCAGCCGGGCAGACCGCGGCGGATCGTCACGAGTACGGGTTGAGCGACCGCGAGATGGAGGTGCTACGCCTGCTGGCCGATGGCCGCTCCACGCGCGAGATCGCCGAAACCCTCTTCATCGCGCCGCGCACCGCGGCGACGCACGTCAACAACATCATTGGCAAGCTCGGCGTGAGCTCACGCACCGCCGCCGTCGCCCTCGCAATGCGCCTCGGCATCGTCTGACCGGGACGCCACCCGGCTCCCCCTTCCCCACCGGTCGCCGCATCCAGCACTCCCCGTCACCCCGGGATAGGTCGATTGACGTAGCGCCAGATTACGTCGATTGCCCAATGGCAGCCCGTTCCCGGCCCCCTATCGTGGTGCTCGTGGACAGGACGGCCCACCGCCCTCCGGTCCCGCTCCCGGGTCCCTGCCGTTCAGCCGCATCATTTCCCAGGAGGGAACATTCCATGGAACGCCGTCTCTCTCGCCGCGATCTCGCCCGCACGGTGGGTGCGTTCACCATCGTCTCATCCATGCCACTGGTCCCACTCGTTGCTTCTGACCGCAGTGCACTCGCCCAAGGCGCGGCCACAGCCGCCGCGACACCCGGCGGCACGGCATTCGGCGATCTGGGCCTGCCGGTGCTCGACCTGACGGTAAACGCCAAGGGAGTCGAAGGATTCCCGGCGTCGCTGGCGGCTGGCCGCTACCTGCTCCACCTCGCGGCAAGCGACTCGTTGCCGAACAACACCGCGCCGGGTGTGTTTATCGCCAAGATGCCATCCGGCGTGACGATGGCCGATCTCCAGAAGCTGGCTGCCACCCCGATCCAGGAACCGCCCGACTGGTACTACACCACGGTCCTCCCCGGTGGCGTCTCCAGCATGCCGGGGCAAGCGGCAGATGCCGTGATCGACCTCAAGGCCGGTGACTGGTTCGCGTCTGGCCCGCAGTTGAGCACGCCGCCGATCGGCTTCACGGTCACTGGAGATTTCCCGAGCGACCTGAAGACGCCAACCACCAACGCGACGATCACCCTGAAAGACTATGCCATTGATGTCACCGCAGGCGCCCTGGTGGCAGGACAGAACCTGATCGCGATGGAGAACATCGGCAAGCTGCCGCACTTCCTCTTCCTCGCCAAGGGGCCAGACTCCATGACGAAGGAGCAGGTGGGGGCGGCGATCTCCGCCGACATGAGCGGCACCCCGGTTGCATCCGGCGGGCTCACCGATTCCGACCTCACTCCGGTCCTCCAGAGCGTCGACCAGAGTGCCGGCACCACGCAGTGGATCTCCTTGTCGCTGGACGCCGGAACGTACGCTGGTATGTGCTGGGTGCCGGAACCAGGCACAGGCGTTCCCCACGCCGCAATGGGCATGTACAACGTCTTCACCGTCAAGTAACCGGGAACGGCAGGAGGGGCGGGCCACAACAACGGGCCCGCCCCTCCTGCCATGTGGTCGGATACGGAATCAGGCGAACGCGGCCGCCAGGTTGCCCACCGATTCCCGCAAGCCGCCGAATCCGGTGCGCATGTCCTCCGTCTCCGCATGCGGGGTGGTGAACCAGACCGTGTAGACGGCGACCTCACAGAGATCCCACCACAGCCGGTAGAGCGCCAGCGCGTTCGCCGAGACGGGCACATCCCCCGCAATCTCCCGGTAGGCAGCAAGTCCGTTCGCCGGATCGGCCTCCGGGGACAGGAGTTGCCACAGGTCGCGTTCGCGCGGGGCAAGGGCGCAGGTGTCCCAGTCGACGATCGCCAGCCCGGCCCCATCACGCCGCCGCACGATGTTCCCGGCGTGTGGCTCCCCATGCGTGATCACCCACGGCGCGGGATCGGCTAGGACCGCGGCGGCCAGCCGATCGTAGGCCGCCAGCGCCGCGAGCAACGCCGGACGATGCGCTCGCACCACCTCCCGCGCGGGTTCGGCAAACGGCCCGGCGGTCCAGGGTGCCTCCAGGCGGGTCAGCGCCGCGTCGAGTTCCGCCCGATGGGGAATGCCGAGATCATCCCGGCGGGGCAACCCCATTGGCACGAGCGGCGTGGCGGCATGGAGCCGCGCGACCAGGCGTTGGGCGGCCTCCCGATCGGCATCCGAGGCGAAGGCGCCGAACTGCGACGGCTCCACCTCCAGCCACGGATAGACCGCTACGGCCCAGGAGCGTTGGCTGGAGCCGTGATTGCGGCCATGGCCACGGCCACGGCTACCCGGCAAGGTCGCCAGCACCTCGCCCGCGCGATCCGGAAGCGGGGCGACGACCTCCGCGATTCCCCCCTGCGCGTGCAGCGCCGAAGCGGTGCGCAGCGCCCGTTTCAGGCTGGCGAAGGCGTCGCCGTCCCCCGTATCCACCGTGAGGAACCAGCGCCGCCCGGAACCATCGGCGGCATCGGCGCGCCAGTGGTGGCTGCCAAACCCGAGCGCCTGATAGGTGAGCGCGAGCGGCGGCAGTCCCCATCGCCCGGCTACGAGGGCGGCGAGCGCATCCGGATCGAGATCGTCAGGCGATGGTGGCGTCTTCATGGAACGAGCGTACCACGCCCCCTGCTGCCGGAATCCGACGATGCGCGCCCATCACGGACCGCACTCAGCGTTGCTGGCCGATCCTGGTCATCGTTGCGGATGCGATCGACCCGGCGACGGCCGGGCCGAACGAGGCCGGCGCGGTCCGTTCGCGGGCGGGGATGGGCGCGGGAGGGG
>JBQCJS010000269.1:0-4413 GCA_051952485.1 Thermomicrobiales bacterium
GAGGATGTAGGTCTCGGCTACGTCAAGCTGGGCCAGCCGGCGACCCAGCTCTCCGGCGGCGAGGCGCAGCGCGTGAAGCTGGCGAGCGAACTCTCCCGCCGCGCCACCGGCCGCACGATGTACATCCTGGACGAGCCGACCACCGGCCTGCACTTCGCGGACATCGAGAAGCTGCTGGCGATCCTCCAGCGGCTGGCGGACGGTGGCAACACCGTGGTCGTGATCGAGCACAACCTCGACGTCATCAAGTCGGCGGACTGGCTGATCGACCTCGGACCGGAGGGCGGCAGCGGCGGCGGCGAGATCATCGCGGTCGGTACGCCGGAGGAGATCGCGGAGACACCGGGTTCGCATACGGGCGAATTCCTCCGCCCGTTGCTGCCGGAGATGGCGCTGGCGGCGGACTGACGGCGACGGCGCCACTGGTCACTGCGGCGGGGCTCGGGCGGCCAGGGGTTATCCTCGCCGCCCGACGCCGTGTTTCCCGCCCAAACACAGGGAGTGTCGTAGCGGATGAAGGTCAGCTTCGCATCGCAGCAGCCGGCGGTGATCTTCCGGCTCGACGACGTCGATCCCAGGCTGGAGGCGGCCCTTCGATCGGCCTTCTGGCAGCCAGTCGACGGTGGCTGGCAACGTGACTACCCAGCAGACGCGCCCCTGCTCGACCGCGTCACGAAGACCTTCGCCGCCAACGTCGAGCGCATGTTCCGCCAGCTGGCAGGTCTCGATCCAGTACCGTGGGAGAACGCACTCCACGCATGGATCGAACGGGCTGGAACCGCCGGCATCCGCTGGTGGTTGACTGGAAGCGGCGCGACCGCGCTCCGGGTCGCGGACATCGTCCCGCACGATCTCGACATCATGATCGACCCGGGCCAGGTGGACCTGGTGCGAACGACGTTCGCCGATGTGCTGATCGAACCGCTCGTGGAAACGGACGGCTGGATCATGCGCTCCTTCGGCGTCCTCTTCCTCCACGCCCGGATCGACATCGCCGTCGACCCCATTCCTGCCGTCGATCGTCCCGAACCGGTCGACTTCGGGCCCTATGCCGCTGCCCACCTGGAGACAGTTTCCTGGCGGGGCCGATCGGTCCTGGTCCCGCCACTCGCGCTCCAGGCTGCGGTGAACCGCCGGCGCGGGCGCCACGAGCGGGCCGCCCAAATCGAGGCTGCGCTGGCGGGTCAGGAGCAGGGCTTTCCGGACCCAGTCGACCCTTAACAGGATGTCAACGTCCGTTCTGTTGTATCAGCCGGGTTCGGGTGCTAGTATCCATAATGAGGCTTTCCGCTGGTTGCACCCGGTTCCTGGTGCGAAGGCAACCGCAGCAACCCTGACCATGAAGGACGTTGGCAGGGTGAAGAACGCCGTACTCGTACTCAATCAGAACTACGAACCGCTCAATGTCTGCAATCTCCGTCGCGCCCTCGTGATGGTGATCGACGGCAAGGCGGAAATCCTCGAAGCTGGCGCGCACGGCATCGCCAGCACGTCGAACGTCTTCGACGCCCCCTCCGTGATCCGCCTCCGCTACATGATCCGCCGCCCCCGCCCGCGTGTGAAGCTCACCCGCAGGGAGGTCTTCATCCGCGACGGCTACACCTGCCAGTACTGCGGCCGCCAGAGCCACGAACTCACGATAGACCACGTCATTCCCCGCTCACGCGGGGGTCTTCATTCCTGGGACAACGTGGTCTCGGCCTGCCGCGCCTGCAATCACCGCAAGGGCGGCAAGAGCGTCGCCGAGGCGCGCATGCTCCTGAACAAGCAGCCGCACGAACCGCGCGCCGGCATGTACTACACCATCGAGCGGCGCGTGGACGCCTCCATCCACGACGAATGGCAGAAGTTCCTGCCCGGCTTCACACCCATCGGCGCTCCCCAGGCCGGGTCCGCAAGCTCTAGCCGCCCCGCGTAGGGCGGGGCGAGCGGGTTTCGCGGGGCGACGGCTCATGCACGGTCGTCGCCCCGCGCACGGCACGATTCACCACTCACTCGCATATCCCTGCGTGGGGCATACTTTCCCGAGCTTTCGCGGCATGCCGTGGCATGACCGCGTTTCCTGCTGTGAATGAATCCCGTCTCCGAAAGGACCTCCGACCGTGCTCGATATCCGCCTCATCCGCGAGAACCCCGAACAGGTCCGCGCCCAGATCGCGAAGAAGAACGTCGATGCCCCGATCGATGAGATCCTGGCGCTGGACGAGCAACGCCGCGCCCTCCTTGGTGAGGTCGAGGCGCTCAAGAACAGGCGCAACGAGGGCAGCAAGCTCGTCGGGCGCACGAAGGACGCCGACGAGCGCACCCGCCTCATCGCCGAGATGAAGGCGATCGGCGACGACATCGCCGCCCTCGACGAACGGGTCCGCGCCACCGACGAGGCGCTGCGCGACCTGCTGCTCGGCATCCCGAACATCCCCGACGACGATGTGCCGGTGGGCAAGGACGAGACCGCGAACGTGGTCGAATGGGAGCGCGGCGAGAAACGCGAGTTCGCCTTCACGCCCAGGCCGCACTGGGAGATCGCCGAGCAGCTCGGCATCATCGACTTCGAACGCGGCATCAAGGTCGCCGGCGCCCGTGGTTACATGCTGCGCGGCGATGGCGCCCGCCTCCAGCGAGCCATCATCGCCTGGATGCTCGACATCCACACGCGGCGTCATGGCTACAGCGAGGTCGCGCCACCCTACATGGTGACGGCGGAGACGCTGATCGGCACCGGGAGCCTCCCGAAGTTCGCCGACACCCTCTACCACGATCACCAGGACGACAAGTGGCTGATCCCGACCGCCGAGGTGCCGGTCACGAACATGTACCGGGACGAGATCCTGGACGAGAAGGACCTGCCCATCTACCACACCGCCGCCACGCCCTGCTTCCGGCGCGAGCAGATCTCGGGCGGGCGGGACGTGCGGGGCATCAAGCGCGTGCTCCAGTTCGACAAGGTCGAGCTCGTGAAGTTCGTCCACCCGGACAAGGGCGAGGAGGAGCTGGCGCGGTTGATGGAGGAGGCGTTCTACATCGTCGAGCAGCTGGAACTGCCCTACCGGCTGCTCAACCTCTCGACCGGCGACATGACGTTCTCGTCGGCCCACACCTACGACATCGAAACGTGGGCTCCGGGATCGGGCGAGTGGCTGGAGATCTCGTCGTGCTCGCTCTTCCGGGACTACCAGGCGCGGCGGGCGAACCTCCGCTTCCGCTCGGAGGAGACCGGCAAGACCCAGTTCCTCTACACGCTCAACGGGTCGGCGCTGGCACTGCCTCGCACGATGATCTCGATCCTGGAGAACTACCAGCGCGAGGATGGCCGGGTGGACATCCCCGCCGTGCTTCAACCCTACATGGGCGGCCAGCAACTCATCGACGTGCAGCCGGCCCCGGGTCCGGCGAAGCACCTGGCCTAGCCAGCCCGGCCCGGCACGAGCCCGCCGGATTCAGACGCACGACGAGCGGCCGCCCGGTGAGGCGGCCGTTCGTCATGCCCGTTCAGCCTCTGGAAGGCTCGGTCGTGACCATGTTCGCGTCGCGGGCGATCCGCCATTGCCCGTCCGTGCCCTTCCGCAGGATCGACAACGTGTAGCCGGAGCGACGGACGACCGACGCATCGCGCGGGGTGATCGCGAGCCGGATGTGGTTCCGGATGAACGCCCAGTCCCCGTTCACCTGGAGTTCGACGATCTCGCTCGTTCCGTCGATCGTCACCCCGGCCATGCCCTGTGACGCAGCCGCGAAGGCCTCCTTGCCGAACGGCTCCTGCCCCGGCACCGAGAACACCACATCGTCGGTCATCAGGCCGAGCACTGTTTCGATGTCCCCAGCGGCGCTGGCCGTCATCCAGCGCTCCACCAGCGCACGGATCGCCTGTTCGTCATTCACGACCAGTTCCTCCTTCCTGCCATTATCGAAGCAGGCATCGACGCTCGACAGCGGTCAACGCATCATTCCCCCACGTGCCGGCACGATTCGTCCAGGCAGGAGGACCCGAAGAGTGAGTATCAATACTACGAGTTCCGGGCCATCGACCGCGCACTCTCGCTCGCCGACAAGCAGGAGATCCGGAGCATCTCCACCGGCGAGAGCGTCACCGACCGCAGCTTCGTGAACCACTACGAGGTCGGCGACGTCAAGGGCGCCCCCTGGGAGTTCATGGTGCGGTGGTTCGATCTCCATCTCTAGGTCGCCAACTGGGGCACGCGGCGGCTGATGATCCGCCTGCCCAGGCAGTGCGTTCCGCTGGACGTGCTCGATCGCCTCATGATGGGCTTCGACGAGGTCGAATACCGCACCACCAATGAACACCTGATCCTTTCGATCACCCAGCAGGGCGAAGGGATCGAAGACGACCGCTGGATGATAGACGAGGCGGACGACCTTCCCTCGTTCGCGCCGCTCAAGGACGATCGGATTCGG
>JBQCJS010000270.1:0-3137 GCA_051952485.1 Thermomicrobiales bacterium
CGCGCGGTGTGCTCAGCGTGGAGGTGCTGGACATGATCCAGCGCGCCACCCACCCGGGCCACCTCGCGGACCTGCTCGCGACGCAGCTGATCGACGATTTCGAGAAGCGGCAGGACCTCCTCGCCACCGCCGATCCCCTCGCCCGCCTGGAACGCATCGGCGGCTACCTCTCCGGCGAGCTGGATGTCTTCGCGCTCGAACAGAAGATCCGCGACGGCGTGCGCGCCCAGATGGACGAGCAGCAGCGCCGCCACTACCTGATGGCGCAGCAGGAAGCGATCGCCAAGGAGCTCGGGGGCGACGACGCGGACGAGTTCCAGACGCTGCGCAACAAGATCAAGGGCCGTGGCCTCCCCGCCTACGTCGAGGACAAGCTGACCCGGGAGATGTCCCGCCTCGAACGGATGCCCAGCGTCTCCGCCGAATCGACCGTCTCCCGCACCTACATCGAGACGATGCTCGCCCTCCCCTGGCACGAGACCACGGACGACAGCATCGACCTCCTCGCCGCCGAGGAGGCGCTCGACCGCGATCACTACGGCCTGGAAGCGGTGAAGGAACGCATCATCGAGTTCCTCGCCGTCCGCAAGCTCACCCTCCAGGCGGGAACCGAGGCATCGGCCCAGATCCTCTGCCTCTGGGGGCCACCGGGCGTCGGCAAGACCAGCCTCGGCCGCTCCGTGGCCCAGGCGATGGGCCGCAAGTTCGTGCGCGTCTCGCTGGGCGGCATCCGCGACGAGGCCGAGATCCGCGGGCACCGCCGCACCTACATCGGCGCCCAGACCGGCCGCATCATCTCCGCGATGAAGACCGCCGGCACGATGAACCCGGTGATCCTGCTGGACGAGATCGACAAGCTCGCCTCCGACTACCGGGGCGATCCGACCGCCGCCATGCTGGAGGTGCTCGACCCGGAACAGAACAAGTCGTTCGTGGATCACTACCTCGATGTCCCCTACGACCTCTCGCAGGTGCTGTTCATCACGACGGCGAACTACGCCCAGCAGATCCCCCGACCGCTCCGCGATCGCATGGAGATGATCGAGGTGCCCGGCTACACGGAGGACGAGAAGGCCGAGATCGCCGCACGCCACCTCCTGCGCCGCCAGATCGCCGCCAGCGCTCCCCAGATGGCCGGGGTCGAGATCGACATTCCCACCTGGAAGAAGCTGATCCGCGATTACACGCGGGAGGCCGGTGTCCGTGGCCTGGACCGGGAGGTTGCCAACCTGGGGCGGAAGATCGCGACCCAGATCGTGCGCGGCAAGCTCGATCCCGCCGTGCCGCTGGTGCTCACCGCCGACCGGCTGGAGGATTTCCTCGGACCCAGGAAGTACGGGTTCGACCAGGATCTCGGCGGCAGCCAGATCGGCCTCGCGGTCGGCCTCGGCGTGACCGAGATCGGGGGGGAGACGATCCCGGTCGAAGTCGCGACCATGCCCGGCCACGGCACGATCCGCGTGACCGGCCAGGCGGGCGACGTGATGCAGGAATCCGCCCACGCGGCGATCTCCTACGCCCGCTCCCGCGCCGACGAGCTGAACATTCCGCGCGACTTCCACGAGCGGCTGGACATCCACATCCACCTCTCGGAGGCCGCCGCCCCGAAGGACGGCCCCTCCGCCGGGATCACGATGGCCACTGCCCTCATCTCCGCGCTGACGAAGCGCCCCGTCCGCAGCGACACGGCGATGACCGGCGAGATCATGCTGCGCGGCCACGTCCACCCCATCGGCGGCCTGCGCGACAAGGCGCTGGCGGCGCACCGCCACGGCTATCGCCGCCTGATCGCGCCGAAGGACAACCAGCAGGACCTGCGCGACATCCCGCAGAACATCCGCGACGAGATGGAGTTCTTCTTCGTCAGCACGATGGACCAGGTGATCCGCGAGGCGATCCTGCTCGACGAGCAGCAGGAGGACCAGCTGGAGGACGCCACCTCCTTCAAGGCGACCCTGCCGATCCAGCCGGACGTGATCGACGCCCGCTCCGGCCGGTAGCCGTCCGGCCAGCGCATCCACGGCGTCGTAGCCGAAGCGGTGCACCTCGCTGGCCCGCAGCATCGATGGCCCATCATCGGGAACATGCCCGCCTCACCATCGTGGATGGCCATCGAGCCCCTGGGTACGGATCACCCCACGATGCGTCCTGCCGCGTGCTCTCCGCCATGACCCGGCTCACTGCCTCGCTGGAGCCCCTGACATCGGGCACCCTCTGCGCGAACGACCTGGAGTGTGTCATCCCGAGGGAGCGGCGCTTGAACAGGGGCGGCATACGCAGCGGAGCGACGAGGGATCAGGTCGCCTCCACCACGCCCGCCCAGACACCCCGCCCCCCCAATGGGCAGCGTCTTCAACGAGGGGAAGCGCGTCCAGAGGAACCTGCGGGCATTCCGGCGGACCTCACCGGACCGACATACGGAGGGCATGGCCGCCACGACCGGAAGGCGGTCTTCCGCATCGCGCGTGCTGCCCTGAACGGACGAACCCATCGTGTGATCCCGGACGAAGCGAAGCACGAACGGCGATGCCGTTCGATATGGAGCGGAGTCGTGGAGGGCAGACGTGGTGACTGCCCTCCTCGGACCGATACGCGATCGATCCCTGCGCAGCGAGAACGCCCGTTCCGGAGGAACCGATCGCGTATCGGCCCCTCCGGAGGCACAGGGTCTATCCGGACTCGGTGCGAATACAACCACGACCCTCGACACGCACCCTCAACCACTTGCACGGGCCGGAATGCCAGACAACCAGGACGCAGCGGTCCACGCAGCGACCGGTCCCGTCAGGCGACGAACACCCGGCGCCGCCTCCCGGACCACCTGCCCCGCCTCACGCGAACCCGGTCCGCGCTGGCATTCACGACGCCAGCCACCGGCGATGCCGGCCGGTGCTCGCTGCTCGGCTGCGGGAGGATCTTGGTCGTCACCCCCGGCTTCACCTCGACACTCGGGAAGACCTGCTGCGGCTCGGACGCGATCACCACGCGATACCTTCCCGCCGGGACGGAAACCGGGTCGCCGCCCACCTGCCCGCTCGCGACCACCGTCCCGCTCGCGTCCTGCACGGTGAAGGTCGGGCGGACGGCGTCCACCACCGCCGCATCGAGTTCCTGCTGGTTCCCGGCGTCGATGTAGC
>JBQCJS010000271.1:0-6161 GCA_051952485.1 Thermomicrobiales bacterium
CTGGCCACGAGACCGGCCACGACCACGACCATGCTGATGGGCATCCCACCAGCACCGGAATCAACAGCCGCAAGCTGCTGATGTGGCTCTTCCTCGCATCCGATTGCATGTTCTTCGGATCGTTGATCGCCACCTACATGATCTATCGCAACCGGTCGCTCGAAGGGCCATTCCCCCACGAGCTGATCGACATCCCCTACACCTCCGTCAGCGCCTTCGTGCTCCTCATGAGTTCGCTGACCATGGTGCTGGCGCTGGCAGCACTCCAGAAGAACGACCTTCGCGGGTCGCGTATCTGGATCGCGGCAACGGCGTTGCTGGGGACGATCTTCCTCGGCGGCCAGTTCTTCGAGTTCACCGAGTTCCACCACGAGGGCCTGTCGCTCCAGGGCAACATGTTCGGCGCGACATTCTTCACGGTCACCGGCTTCCACGGCATCCACGTCGGGATCGGCGTGGTGTGGCTGCTGACGCTGCTGTGGGTCTCCCTGCGCGGGAACCTGATGGCGGAAGACAGCCTCGATCTGGAGATCGCCGGACTCTACTGGCACTTCGTCGACATCGTCTGGATCGTCATCTTCGTGATGATCTACCTGATTCCCTACGGCGAGACCGGGGAGGAGTTGCACGAGTCGGCAGCCCATGTGATCAACACGGCACAGATGGTGCTTGGCATCTTCTGACGGGTGAGCGGTTTACCCGCCTGACGCGTGCGGGCGGGGAGACACAGCGAGAGAGAGGTTCGGCGTGGCACAGCATGCGCAATCGCTCCCCGGCACCCACGAGGCCGGTCACGAGCACCCGACAGAGGCGGCCTATATCCGGATCGCGGTGATCCTGGCGATCATCACGGTCATCGAGGTCGCGATCTACTACATCGACAAGGACGCCTCCTGGCTGGTGCCGGCACTGATGGTGCTGGCGGCTACCAAGTTCGTCATGGTCGTCGGCTACTTCATGCACCTCAAGTTCGACGATCGTCGCCTCGCGATGATCTTCACGGGCGGCATGGTCCTCGCGCTCGGGACGTACATCGGGCTGTTCGTCCTGATGCACTTCCACAAGGCGATCGAGTTCACGGCGTTCATGACGTCCGCCGCACGCCAGTAAACGCCCGGTTCGCGTTCATCTCCGGCCATGCCGGATCCTGACGACCGTCGGAATTCCAGGCCCGATCGCCGCCGGTGATCGGGCCTGTGCCTTGGTTATTCCTCCCCCGCATTCACCCCCACCAGGACAGGTCTCATGCCAGGGCTCATCCCCTACATCCCGCTGCTGCATGGAGGCACCCCGCCGACGGGGGGGTGGTACACCCATTGGGTGCTCGAACCCTCCACCGGCCTCTACCTGTTCGCCGTCACGGCGCTCTACCTCCTCTGGGTGGGGCCGCTGAACCGGCGGCGCCCGGGGTTCGAGCAGCGACCGGTGCAGCCCGCCGAGATCCGCTTCTTCCTCCTGGGGTCGCTCTCGGCGCTGGTCGCGCTGGGACCGCCGATCGACGACTGGGCGGGCTTCTTCTTCGTCAGCGCCCACATGCTGCAGCACCTGATCCTGATGTTCGTCACCGCGCCGCTGTGGTTGCTGGGCATCCCGGCGTGGGTCTACCAGCCGATCCTCGATCGGCCGGTGCCGGGCTGGATCTTCCGGAAGATGTTCTCGTTCGTGCCGGCCTTCTTCATCTCCTCCATGCTGATGGTGATCTGGCACATCCCGGGCATCTACGATGCTGCCGTGCGCAACAACGTGATCCATGCCATCCAGCACCAGGGATTCCTGCTGGCGGGGGTCTTCATGTTCTGGCCCCTGCTGAGCAAGGTGCCGGAAGTGCCGCAGCTGACGCCGCCGCTGAAGTGCCTCTACATCTTCCTGCTGACGCTGCCCAGTGGCATCGTCGGTGCATTCATCACCTACGCCGGCCCGGGACTGTACAGCGCCTATGACGATGTCGGCTGGAAGCCGTGGGGCATGGGTGTCAAGACCGACCAGGAGCTGGCAGGGCTGATGATGTGGGTGGGGATGAACGCCGTCCTCCTCATCATGCTCACGGTCATCTTCCTGCGCTGGGCGAACGGCCAGGAACGCGCCGATCGCGAGCGCGCGGCGATGGCCGCCACGGCCCGCCGGTCCGCCCCGCGGGAGGTCGCGCCCGTCCCGACGACGGCGCCGAAGGAATCGCGGCCGGCCTGATGTGCCGGCGCCGGGGACCGGGCATGGCCCGTCGCCCCGGCAAGGAGTCCCGCCATGGGTGCCTCGCTTTCGTCCAGTTCTCCCCTGCCGCCCCCTTCGGGGGAAACGGCTGCCCTGCGTGCCGAACGACTGGCGCTGGAGGCGCTCGAACGCGAGCGGAAGGAAGAGGCGGATGCCCGCGCGACGGTCTGGACGTTCGTGTGGACCGTCTTCGTCTTCAAGATCGTCACCGTGCTCATCATCATCTACGTGGCGTCGGGGTCCGGCGAGAGTATCGGCATGACCCTGGCGACGACCTGGTACTGGTTCATCATTCCGGGATTCGCCCTGGCCGGACCCTTGTTGTACCGGTGGCGGCTGATCGGCCAGCGGCGCCGGCGCGAGCAGTTGCGGAACGCGGAGTGGATGGTCTCGCCGGAGACGCCGCCGGACCGGGCGCTGGCGTCCGGAGCCCCGGCACCTTCGGGCATCCAGATCATCATCCACAGCCCGCGGCCGGACGACGAGCGGCCCCTGGCCGGATAGCGGGCCGGACGTGGCGCTCATGCACGGCATGGCCGGAGGGCCGAAGCCAGATGACTGGACATTTCGCCCACCGGATTGGAAACTGGGACGTATCGAACGTGGGACGTTTGGGGAGATAGGTACGATGCAGATTCGGCAGAAATTCATCGATCCGCTGCTGGTCCCGATCGGGATGTTCGCCCTTACGGGCCTGCTGATCGTCGGCATTGGCAGCACCGTGCTGGCGGTGCACGAACCGGGGATCAAGGACCGGTTCGGGCGTCCGGAACTCTGGGTCGCGCTTGGCGCGTCGCTGGCCGTGATCGCCATCGGTGGCTTCCTGGCCACCCGCCCGCATCGCGGGGCGCGCATCGAGCAGCCGCTCGTGATCGGCTCGACGCCGATGCTGGAGCATGACGGGTACACCGCGCAGCCGGTCCCGGCTGAGGCGCGGGTGGGCGCGCAGGGCACGGTCCAGGACGTGACGGAGGGCTACACGCTCTACGCGCTGAGCGGCCCGATCGCCCAGGTGGTCGGCACGGAGCCGGGCCTGACCGATCGCGGCAAGACCTTCGCCGGTTTCTTCCACGCCCGTGGCATCGGGGGCGCCAGCAATCACATGTGGGTGCCGTTCGAGGCCGTCACCGAGGTCTATCCGGAAGCACGGACGGCGTTCCTCTCCATCCGGGGCGACGAGATCGAGTCGTTCGGCTGGACGAACCCGCCGACCAGTGCCCGCAGCAGCGGCCACGGCCACTAAGCTCCGCGCTGGTCCGCACCGGACTTCAATCGAAACGCCCATCCCCGCTTGGGGATGGGCGTTCTTGCGCAGGTCCGGACCATTGCCGGACGCGGTCTCCTGCGCGGGGCCACGGTGAGCCTCTTGACTGCCTTCGACCACCTCGGCACTCCCGGTAAGGGGGCCATCGCCCGCAGCGACCACAACCACGACCACCACCACTGCGCGGGCCGCTTCTCCGCGACCGCAGTCCTGGTGACCGCATCGCGAGCATTGCCGGATTCGGCGCGGAAGACCGGGCGGGACACCCGCGCCGAACCGTCTCGCTGGATGGTGGCGGGAATGGTACCCTGCGCCGAACGATGACGGCGGTCGGAGACCGCATTCGGGGGCCGGACGCCCGTATCAGGAGCAGCACGCCGTGGCAGTGGCAGCGACAACGCAGTACGTGACGAATGGATCGCTCTTCGACGGGACCGGCGCCGACCTGGTGCCGGACGCCGCGCTGGTCATCACCGATGGCCGGATCGCGGCGGTGGGGCCGCGCGTGGCCGTGCCGCAGCCGGACGGCGCCGAGGTGATCGACGCGCAGGGCGGCTACATCCTCCCTGGCATCATCGACGCCCATGTCCACCTGATGTTCGAGGCGGGCGACCCGATGACGGCGGTCGTCACGCCCTTCTCCTACAACTTCTACCAGGCGATGACCTACATGCGCCGCACCGTCGAATGCGGCGTCACTACCGTGCGCGACGCCGCCGGCACCGATGCGGGCACCAAGAAGGCGGTGGAGGACGGCCTCTTCCTCGGGCCGCGGATGCAGATCAGCATCACCGCGCTCAGCACCACCGGCGGCCACGGCGATGGCTGGAACCTCTCCGGGATCGACCTGCCGATGATGGTCGATTACCCGGGGATGCCGAACGCGATCGTCGATGGCGAGGAGGCCGTGCGCAAGAAGGTGCGCGAGGTGCTCCGCGCCGGGGCCGAGGTGATCAAGGTCTGCTCGACCGGCGGTGTGATGAGCCCGACCGACCATCCGGAGTTCACCCAGTTCACGATCGAGGAACTGAAGGTGATGGTGCAGGAGGCGCACTTCCGCAAGGGCATTCGCGTGATGTCCCACGCCCAGGGCGCGGAGGGCATCAAGAACGCGATCAAGGCGGGGATCCACTCGATCGAGCACGGGATGTTCATCGACGACGAGGCGCTGGAACTGATGCTGGAGCACGGCACCTTCCTCGTGCCCACCCTGGTGGCCCCGGTCGGCGTGATCGAGCAGGCCGCCGAGACGGGCAGAATGCCGGAGTACGCGCTGCGCAAGGCGCAGGAGACGATCGACGCGCACCGCGAGAGCATCGCCAGGGCCTACAAGGCGGGCGTGCGCATCGCGATGGGCACGGATGCCGGCGTGGTGCCGCACGGCACGAACCTGCGCGAGCTTGGCCTGATGGCGGACCTCGGGATGACGCCGGTGGACGTGCTGGTGGCCTCCACGAAGGTCGCGGCGGAATGCCTCGGCTGGGAGGATCGCGTCGGCACGCTGGAAGTGGGCAAGTTCGGGGATGCGATCGTCACCTCGGTGAACCCGCTGGAACAGATCCACGACCTCGCGGATACGGCGAATGTCACCGTGGTCATCAAGGGCGGCGAGGTGGTGAAGGACCTGCGCGCGGCGGTCCCGGCCGTCGCATAGGGGATCGCTCGCTCAGCACAAGGGGGCAGGCCATCCTCGGCCTGCCCCATGACCTGACTCCGCGGTCACCCGGGGCCCTTCGGCTGCGCTGGGTATGCCCGGGGATGAGCGTCGTTGCCGATGCCCCGGCGGATGAGCGCCTTTGCTGTCAACCCGCGCAGCCATGATGCGGCAAACCACCTCGCCTGCGCGCATGAACGCAAGGCGTCTCCGCCTATCACCCTCGGTGTGTCATCCCGAGCGGAACGGTACAGTCGGCGTGATGGCATGACGGGTGGAGTGGAGTCGAGGGATCAGCGGGCATGCACGATGCCTGTCGTACCTCCGGGCTGGTTCATGGTTAGATCCGCACGCGTCGGATCGGCTCAGGCTGTGGTGGGGCCGTCCGGGTCGCGGTCGAGGATGCCGCCTGCGGGAGAGACCGATCGCACTTCGCAGCGGAACTGCTGGGCGTCGTGCAGCTCCTCGCTGGACGAGCTGCCCATCGTGGAGATCACGCCGTCCGGGATCACGTCGATCACGATCGCGCCCTCCTCGCCGCCAGGATGGCGGTAGGCCAGCGTGATCGTGCCCTCGATCGCCTCCTCGTCTTCCGGGGTGCCGCTGGCCTCCACCGCGCACTCGGTCCAGGCCCAGCCGCCCCGCCGGAAGGCCTCGCCCTCCGCGACCTGCGCGAGCGTATGGGGCAACATCGCCCAGCCCCGATAGGCCGTGCGCATCTCGGTCGTGGGCAGGTCGTGATTGATCACGCCGCTGAGGTGCGGCCCCTTCAGGCGACCCCAGTAGCGGCCGGACGGCATCTCCAGCAGCGTCGCGGCGAAGCGATGACCGCCGAAGTGGGTGCACCGCCAGAGCCGGGTGTTCGTGCCGGATGCGGCGGCGATCTTCTTCAGTTCGCGATAGACCGGATAGCCGAACTTCGCGCAGCAGGCATCGATCGCGCCGTGAGTGCAGACGAGGATGTCCCGGGTCTCCTGGCTGTCCGGTAACCGGAGCTCGGCGACGCGGGGATGGTTCGGCTCGAAGGTAAGGTGG